>CAZRXE010001572.1:0-15644 GCA_964603695.1 uncultured Heliomicrobium sp. | reverse complement strand
CATCAGCAGCTCGACGTTGCAAATCGGCGGCGACGGCGGCGGGTTGTATATCGAATCGGTAGTGGACAATCTGCGCATAAGCAACGTCGCGCGTTCGCCGCAAGAAATCGCCAATCGCATGCTGGAAGGCTTGACCGTCAGCAGTTGGACGCTCAATCCGGCGACGACGACGGTTGAATTGTGGCCGACCTGGTATTGGTGGATCACGCCGACCATCACAGCCAACACCAACGTCGGCACGTTGTCTTTACCCGCGTCGGCGGCGAGTTGGGCGAGTTCAAGTCCATCTGCGGCGATTTTTGAAACTTCGTCGGGCCGCTTCAAAGCTCTGGCGCCGGGCAGCGCCGTTCTGACGGGCACTTTGGGCGCGGCGCAAAACAGTTTCACCATCAATGTCGTCAATCCGCCGCTTCAGCCAGTGGATGAACCGATTGATTCTTTCCTGGCGACGCCGGCCACGGGTTATTTGCATCGCATGCCGGTGGTCGTCATTCGTTATTTGCCGACGCGCGACGGCGTGAATCTGGATGCTGCGGCAACCGGCGTAACCTCGACGCTGGCTGCGATGAAAAGCAACGTCGAACAGATCGAGCGGCGGCACAAATTCATGCTCGAAGAAGGCAGCAAGTTTCGCGGTTACGGCAATCCGACGGCGCAACCCGCCTTGGGTTATCAAGTCATCAAGATCATCACGGTTTACGAAGACATCCCGCTGGGTTTCGATGCAGGCGGCGGCGCGTATTTCCCGGACTACAATCAAATTCTCAATCGTTTCGGCGGAGAAAACTTCGTCAACAATCTAGGCGTGAAAGAATTCTGGATCGTGCAACAACACCACGGGCGCGTCGGCATTAACGAATCCAATATGTCCAGCCCGACCACGGGAGATATTTCCAACAGCTTCCGCAGCAACGGCGATCAGCCGATTTACAACAAGACATACGTCACTTACGGCATCAATTTCACGCGCTCTCAAGCCGAAGCGACTCACAATCACGGCCATCAACTCGAATCCATACTCAGCCATGTCAACCAACTGCGCGACGGCAATACGGATTTGTGGTGGGGGAACTTCGCTCGCGCGGCCAACAATCCTCCGGCGCGTTGCGGCAATACGCACTTTCCGCCGAATGCGCTGACGGATTACGACTACACGAACCTGAATTTAGTGGCGAGCGACATTCTGAACTGGCAACCGTCCGGCGGGCCGACGACGATGGTCAATGCCAACACTTGGGGCAATGTGCCTTACGCCTGGCCGGGCGGAACCGCGCCGCCACAGGAAGTCGAATCCAAGTGGTACATCTTCTGGTTTCAAAGTTTCGCCGGACGCGGCAGCGCCATTCCTTACAACAGCAATCGGCTGACCAATTGGTGGCAATTCACGGCGGATTGGGACGCGGCGATTCAAGGCGGCTTGGGATTGCATGAACCCAGCTCTTGCAGCTACGCGCTGTCGGCTACGAATTTGCAAATTCCGGCAGCCGGCGGAACGTTCACCGTCAACGTCACAGCCGGTGCGGGCTGCAAATGGATTGCGTCAAGTAACGAAACCTGGGCGAACGTGACGGGCGGTTCATTCGGCAACGGCAACGGCACGGTGACGTTCAATGTCGCGGCGGCGGGCGCGACACGCAGCGGTACATTGGCCATTGCCAATCAACTTTTCACGATCACACAGAGCGATTGCCCGACCATCACCGTCAACCCAACCAACGCGACTTTGCCGAACAGCGGCGTCGGGCAGTTCTTTCAACAAACCTTCACCGCCACAGGCGGTGTGGAGCCGTATACGTACTCGGTGTCCGCCGGAGCGTATCCGACGGGTCTGTCATTCAATCCATTTACAGGCGAATTGAGCGGCACGATCCCTCAGTTGGGTAATTACAGTTTCACAATACGCGCGACTGATGCCAATGGCTGTTTCGGCGAACGTGCCTACACGCTGGCAGTGACGTTTACGTGTCCGACCATCACCATCAATTCGACTCCGACGCTGCCGCCGAATGGCACAGTGGGCACACCATACAGCGTGACTTTCAGCGCAAGCGGCGGGACGGGGCCTTATACCTTTAGTGTTGCAGTAGGATTGTTGCCGTTGGGCTTGACGCTCAACGCAACGACCGGCGTGTTATCGGGCACGCCGACGGGCGGCGGCACATACAGCTTTTCCCTGCGCGTAGTGGATGTCAATAATTGCAGCAGCGTGCGGCCTTATTCCATCGTCATCAGCGGCTCTTGCGGTTACGCGCTCAATCCAACGAGTGCAAACTTTTCGGCGGCGGACAATGGCGATTTCGTCAATGTGACAACGGCAAACGGCTGCGCCTGGACGGCAATCAGCAATAACGCCTGGATTACGATTGACTTCGGCGCATCCGGCAACGGCCCAGGATTGCTGGGATATTTGGTTGCAGCCAACGCCGGGCCGCAGCGCACCGGGACGATGACTATCGCCGGGCAAACTTTCACCGTTACTCAAAGCAGCGGCTGTTCGACAATTTCCGTCAATCCATCAAATGCCACATTGCCCGCCGGAACCGTCGGCACGCTGTATTCGCAAACCTTTGCGCAAAGCGGCGGTGCGGGCGCGATCAATTACACCGTCAGCGCGGGCGCTTTGCCGACCGGGCTTTCGCTCAATCCGGCAAACGGCGTGTTGTCCGGCACACCGACAGCCGCCGGGGCATTCAGTTTCACCGTCCGGGCGACCGATACCAACAACTGCACTGGCGAGCGGGCGTATTCGTTGACAATCAATGCCGTGTGTCCGACGGTCAGCGGCATTGCGCCTACAAGCGGTTCGGTCAACACAACGGTCACGATCACCGGCACGAATTTCACCGGCGTCACGGCGGTCAAATTCAGCAACAACGTCGCGGCTTCGTTCACGGTCAATAGCGCCACGCAAATCGCCGCGACGGTTCCGGCGGGCGCGGTGTCGGGGCCGATCACCATCAGCAAGACAGGTTGTGCCGACGTGCAAACATCGAGCGTCACGATTGCCGGCTCCTGTCCGACGGTTTCCATTTCGACCGCGCTTTCAGGCGTTCAGAACAGCAGTCTGACGGTTCCTGTCACGGCTTCAGACCTGACCGGGCGCGGCGTGGTTTCTTATGACTTCACTCTGCTGTTCGATCCGGCAGTGCTCAGCCTGCAAACGCCGGCGTTCGACGTTGCCGGAACGTTGAGCAGCGGATTCACCATCACGCCGAATACTTCCGTGCCGGGCAGAATCACGATTTCGGCCTTCGGCACGGCGGCGATTGGCGGAGCCGGGACTTTGCTCAATCTGAAATTCAACCTGATCGGCGCGCAGGAAGCCTGTAGCGATTTGGCCTGGGGAAACTTCGTGTTCAACGAAGGCGCGCCCTGCGCCGCCACCGTCAATGGGCGCGCGTGCGTGATGGGCGGATCAATCTCCGGCACTGTTAGTTATTGCGTCACGCCGACGACAAAAGTGCCGGGCGTGACGATTTCCGCCGCCGGTTCGCAACCGGTTTCGGCCACCACAGACAGCGCGGGCTTTTACCTGTTGCCCAATTTGGGCGGCGGGCCTTACACCGTAACACCGACGAAAACCGGCGGCGGCGGCGGCATTTCGTCGTTCGACGCTTCGCTGGTGGCGCAACACGCCGCCGGAGTGACCACGCTGACTTCCTGCCAGCAAACCGCCGGAGACGCCAGCAACAACGGCTCCTTGGCGTCGTTCGATGCTTCGCTGATTGCGCAATTCGCGGCGGGAATCTCCGCCGCCGGCAGCATTGCCAACACCTGGAAATTCACGCCGACCAATCGCCCCTATCAAAGCGTCAACGGCAATTTGACCGGCCAGAATTTTGACGCGGTGCTGGTGGGCGATGTTTCCGGCAACTGGACGCCTTCGGGCAACTCGCCTTTGCACCCAGTCGCGCAAATTCCGGTTTCGTTGCCAACGCTCTCCGCCGCAAGCGGCAACGGGGTGACGATTCCGATCACGGTCGGCAATCTGACTGGGCAGAACATCACGGCTTATGACCTCGATCTGATCTTCGATCCGAGCGTGTTGCTGCCGCAGGCATCGCCCGTGGACGCCACCGGAACCCTGAGCGGCGCAATGACGCTCACGCCGAACGCTATGACCGGGCGCTTGCGCATTTCGGCTTTCGGCATCAGCGCGCTGAGCGGATCGGGAATCTTGCTCAATCTGAAATTCAACGTGGTTGGAGTGGCCGGAAATTCAACACCGTTGACCTGGCAGAGCGTGGTTTTCAACGAAGAAGTTCAAAGCGGTTTGACCAACGGAAACGTGACGGTCACCGCCCCCGGCAATGGCTTGCAATTCTATCCGCTGCCGCAGCCGGTGCGCGCGCTGGAAACTCGCGCCGGATTCAATGGCTGCACCGCTCCTGGCAATGCAATCAATGCGGGCGGCACGTTCACGCTGCCCGTGTCTGGAAATTGCACCGGCATTCCCGCCAATGCCCAGGCTGTTACCGGTAACATCACTGTCGTGCCTTCGGGCGGAGGCTTCCTGACGCTCTTCCCAAGCTCGGCTCAGCAGCCGACTGTCGCCAACTCCAACTTCGGTCCCGGCGAAGTCACTAACAACGTCTTCACCGTCGGACTTGGAGCCGGAGACGGCGCGTTCAAGATTTTCGCCAGCGCGACCACGCACGTCATCGTTGACGTGACGGGCTATTACGCGCCACCAGCGGCAGGCGGGCTTTATTTCCATCCGCTGGCCACACCGGTACGCTTGCTGGAAACGCGTGCGGGTTTGAATGGCTGCATCGCGCTCGGTGCGCAGCTCGTCGGGACAGGCGATCCGAACGCCGATCCAAATCTCGACTTGGTGGTGCGAGGCCGTTCGCCCGTTGCTTCGCCCTGCAACTCGATTCCGGCTTCGGCACAGGTGCTGGTCGGCAACGCAACCAGCGTGCTGCCTTCGGGCGGAGGCTACCTGACCATCTATCCGAGCGACGGCACGCGGCCGGTCATCGCCAGTTCCAACTATGCCGGCAGCGATGTCATTAACGGGCCGTTCTCAGTGAAACTCGGCGCGGACGGTCAGTTCAGAATTTACACTTTGGTCACGACGCATTTGGTGGTGGACATACTGGGCTATTACAGCGAAGAGGCAGTGGATGCGAACGGCGTGGGCTTGCTGTTCAATCCCTTGCCCGTGCCGGTGCGCTTGCTGGAAACGCGCCCGGGTGGGCCGCCGCTGGTCGGCTGCACGCGGACGAATGCTCCGATTCAAGGCAACCTCAACACGGCGACGCATACGCAGCAGGCGCGCGATTTCTGCGGCTTGCCGGCATCGGCGCTGGCGCTGGCAGGCAATGTGTCGGTGGTAAGCACGCCGGGCGCGGGCTTCCTGACGCTGTTCCCAGGAAACCTGACGAACGCGCCGCTGGTAGCGACGTCTAACTATCCGACGCCGGCAGCTTCGGGCTACAACCGGCATTACTTTGTCGGCCTCAGTCCGGTTGATGGGACGTTCAAGGTGCTGACGTCAGCCACAACAGACTTGATCCTGGATGCTTCCGGCTACTTCGCACCGTAATCCTTCCGCCGGCGCCGGCTCTGTGGTAAATCCCAATCGCCAACGCGCACTTTCCGCGCGTTGGCGATCACCACAACATCTGATTTCCACGGAGGCGCCATGTCGTTCACACGCATTTCCCTGCTTTTCCTTTTTCTGCTGGCCGCGACAACCACGCTCGCGCAAACCCCGCCGGACCGAGCCAAACTCGAAGAAGAAACGATGCGCCATTTCCAGGCGATTCTGCGGCTGAACACCAGCAATCCGCCCGGCAATGAAAAGCTGGTGGTGGACTATTTGAAATCCGTGCTGGACAAGGAAGGCATCGAAACCAAACTCTTCGCCAATGATCCCAACCGCCCGAATCTGGTCGCGCGTTTGCTCGGCAACGGCAAAAAGCGCCCGGTGCTGATTATGGGGCACACCGATGTCGTCAAGGTTGATCCGGCCAAATGGACGCATCCGCCGTTTTCGGCCACGCGCGCGGACGGTTACGTTTATGGGCGCGGCACGGTGGACGACAAGGACAATGTCGTCGCCTGTTTGATGGTCATGCTGCAACTGAAACGGATGAATGTGCCGCTCGACCGCGACGTGATCTTTCTGGCCGAAGCCGGCGAAGAAGCCAGCACGCAATACGGCATCGCCTTTATGGTCGAAAAGCATTGGCCGGAAATTGACGCCGAGTTTTGCTTTGCCGAAGGCGGCGGCGTCACGCGCACCAACGGCAAGGTTCGCTTCGCTTCGGTGCAAACTTCGGAAAAGATTCCTTACGGCGTGACGCTGACCGCGCGCGGCCCTGCCGGTCACGGCTCTGTTCCGCTGCGCACGAACGCCGTCGTTCACCTGTCGCAAGCCATCGCCAAACTCTCCGCCTGGTCAACGCCGATGCGTTTGAACGACACGACCAAAGCGTATTTCGAGCGATTGGCCGCCATCAGTTCGCCCGAAGAAGCCGAGCGTTATCGCAGCATCTCTAATCCGGGGGCCAACCCGGAAATGACCGCCGCCATTCAGGAACATTTTGCCGTCAATGAACCGCGCCATCATTCAATGCTGCGGACTTCGATTTCGCCGAACATCATCAAAGGCGGTTATCAGGTGAACGTCATCCCTTCAGAAGCCGAAGCCACGCTAGACGTGCGCGCGCTCCCGGACGAAAACATGGAATCCCTGCTGGCCGAGCTTCGCAAAGTCATTGGCGATCCGGCGGTCACAGTCGCCCGCAACGAACGCAACACACGCCCCGGCGCGCGACCTTCGCGAATTGACGCCGAAGCCTTCCGCGTTCTGGAAGCCGCCAACAAAGAGCATTACAACGCCGTCACTCTGCCGACAATGAGTACAGGCGCAACCGACATGGCTTATCTGCGCGCCAAAGGCGTCGAATGTTACGGCGTCGGCCCGATGACCGACAGCGAAGACGGCCCCAAAGGCTTCGGCGCACACAGCGACCAGGAACGCATCCTGGAAGAATCGCTGCACAAATTCGTCCGCTTTCATTGGGACATCGTGGTGAATCTGGCGAAGGCGAAGTAACCGCAAATCAGGGGAGGTCAAGAATGAAGCACTTGTCGAAATGCGTTGCGCTGTCGTTCATGCTCTGGAGCCTGCATTGGTTGGCTGCGGGAGCCAAGACTGGCCCGCGCCTGCCGAATTTCGACCGCGCCGTACCGCTTGAAGAAAAGGCCGAAACGACGGCCAATGCCAGCCTCGGCGACCTGGACGCGGACGGCGATCTCGACCTCGTGCTGGCGAAAGGACGCCACTGGCCGTTGGTGGAAATGATGCTGCTTAACGATGGCAAAGGCCGTTTTGATGAGCGACGCAATCTGAGCGACAAAGCGGATCGAACGTACACTGCGGCGCTTGCCGATTTAGACGGCGACCGTGATTTAGACCTTGTTGTTGGCAACGATACGCCGGACGAAAAGGTCGTGTACTTCAACGACGGCAAAGGGCGCTTCAGCCCGGCAGGCACATTTGGCGAAGCACGCTGGCCGACGCGCAATGTCACGGTGGTTGACCTGAACAAAGATGATCGTCCCGACATCGTCGTAGCGAATCGTGGCGGGCCGCAAAACCGCAGCGCCAATTACATCTGTTTGAATGATGGGCGCGGACGCTTCCCCTCTTGCCGTGTGCTTTCGACGGAATCCGCTACGACCATCGCCGCCGGGGACATCAACGGAGACAAGCTGCCGGATTTAGTCGTACCGCATCGTGATGGCGGGCAGAGCTATCTGTTCCTCAATGACGGCAAAGGCGGGTTCACGACGAAACATCCGTTCGGCCCTGACAAAGCGGCGACGCGCGCGATTGCGCTCGGTGATCTCAACGGCGATGGCCGTCTCGACATTGTGCTGGGCGATGAAGCGAGCGGCGGGGCATCGCTTTACTTCAATCAAGGCGACCTGAAATTCTCATCGCCTGTGCCTATTGCGGGGAAGCCGTATGTTCTTGGCGCACTGGCCGTCGCTGATCTGAACGGCGATGGTCAGGCTGACGTGGTGTTGGGGAATGAAAAAATGCCGAGCGCGGTACTGATCAATCAGGGCTTGGGGGAAGGCGCGGGACGCAAATTCAAACTCGTTTCATTTGGCGACAAGCAAGCCGCTCCGCCGAGCAGTGCCAATCCGTCAACGCCAGAAGCAGCGCGGCAGGGAACGCCCGGCGCGGTGTATGGGTTGGCAATTGGAGATGTCAACGGCGACGGCTCGCCGGATATTATCGCCGCGCGGTCAGGCGCACCGAGCATGCTTTATTTCAACTCACTGACGCTGAAACCGAAACCACGCTCGTCCAAATAAGGAGGAATTTTCATGGCATTTTCTCGCCGCAGTTTTTTGCAAACGTCGTTGGCCGCGTTGCCTGCCGCAACCCTGGCCACCGCACCCGAACAAAACTGGCCGGAATTTCGCGGCCCCGGCGGGCGTGGCGTCGCCGATGGCTTTCCGACCAGCCTTAACTGGAATGCCGATCCGGCAACGGGCAAAACCTCCGGTGTGTTGTGGCGCGCTGAGATTCCCGGCCTCGGCCATTCCAGCCCGATCATTTGGGGTGACCGTGTGTTCGTTGCGACGGCTGTGCGCTTGTCCGGCAAAGCGCCGTTGAAAATTGGTCTGTACGGCAACAACGATGCGGCGGATGACAATGACGAGCAACGCTGGATGGTCTTGTGCTTTGACAAGAAAACCGGGCGGCGGTTGTGGGAGCGCACGTTGCATACGGCCAAACCTGCTGCTTCTCGCCACACCAAAGCCACACACGCCAACACAACCATCAGCACTGATGGCAAGCGGCTAGTTGCCTGCTTCGGTTCGGAAGGACTGTATTGTCTTGATCTCAATGGCAAGCTGCTCTGGCGCAAAGACCTCGGCGTCATCAACGTCAGCAAGTACGGCATCGGCTGGGGCTTCGGCAGTTCGCCTGCATTGCACAATGGCCGCATCGTGTTGCAGTGCGACGCGCCGGACAATCCGTATATCGCGGCGTTCAGTTTGGCCGACGGCAAAGAGTTGTGGCGTGTTGCGCGCAAAGGCGATTGCGAGCGCAGTTGGGGCACGCCGCTGATTCATCACGACGGCACGCGCACGCATGTCGTCGCCAACGGCTGGCCGTTCATCGTGGCGTATGAACTGGAAAGCGGCAAAGAACTCTGGCGACTGCGCGGCGGCGGCGACAATCCGATTCCGACGCCGTTTGTCGCCGATGGTTTGTTCGTCGTCACCAATGCACACGGCGGCAAAGCGCCGCTCTTCGCTATTCGCCCGGCAGCGGCGCGCGGCGACATCTCGCTGGCCGAAGGAAAAACCAGCAACGAAGCGATTGTCTGGTGCGCGCCGAACGGCGGTTCGTACATTTCGACGCCGGTTGTGTATGGCGGTTATGTCTACCTGGCCAATCACAACGGCACGCTGCGCTGCTTTGATTTTAAGACGGGCGCGAAGATGTATGAAGAACGCCTGGGCGCAAACGCGACGTGTTCGGCGTCGCTGACGGCGGCGGACGGAAAGATTTATTGCCCGGTCGAAGAAGGCGAGATTTATGTCGTCAAGCCAGGGCCGAAGTTTGAAGTGCTGGCCAAGAACCCAATGGGCGAACCATGTTTGGCAACGCCTGCAATTTCAAAAGGCGTGTTGTACTTCCGCACGGCAGCGAGTCTGATCGCGGTCAAATGAAAACAAGGCAAGGAATCTCAAGATGAAAACCCGCAAGATAAAAACCCGCAGGCTGAAAACCCACATTCTGCAATTAACACTTACTCTGTTTGTCGTAGTGCAAACTCTGTGGGCACAAAACGGTTCGACCAATCCGGCACAAGACTGGTGGGCGCACGTCCAATTTCTTGCAGATGACAAAATGGCCGGGCGCGACACTGGCAGTTCTGAACATCGTCAGGCCGCCGATTACATCGCCGCCGCTTTTAAACGCGCCGGACTCAAGCCGGCGGGAACGCAAGGGTATTTGCAATCGGTGCAATTCGTTTCGCGCCGCGTGGTGGAAACCGAATGCAGCCTGGCGCTGGTCAAAAACGGAAAGACCGAGTCGCTTGTGCTTGGCGAGGACGCCGTTTTCAGTATGCGGATTGCCCACGCCCCGCGCGTCGAAGCGCCGCTGGTATTCATCGGCTACGGATTGACCATTCCAGAGGCCAAGCACGACGACCTGGCTGGTCTGGAGTTGAAGGGCAAGGTTGTCGTGCTGTTGACCGGCGGCCCACCGCAAATTTCCGGCCCGTTGAAAGCGCACTATCAATCACATCGTTGGGAGGCGTTGCAACGCGCGGGCGTTCTCGGCGTGATTCAAATTCAAAATCCGCGCGGGCAGGACATTCCCTGGGATCGTTCCAAGCTCGCGCGTTTCCGGCCTTCGATGGCATTGTCCGACGCGCGTTTGAGCGGCGCGGCGGAACAGCAACTCGCCGTCACGATCAATCCGGCGCGCGCTGAAAAACTGTTTGCGGGGTCGGGCCACAGTTTCGCTGAAATCCTGGCGCTGGCTGACAAAGGCAATTCGTTGCCGCGTTTTGCGCTCCCGGCTTCGGTGCAGGCTCGGGTGAAATTCGAGAGCAAGTCGCTGGTTTCACACAACGTCATCGGTCTGTTGCCGGGAACCGATCCGAAGCTGAAAGACGAGTACGTCGTACTCTCGGCGCATCTGGATCACATCGGAACCGGCGAGCCGATCAACGGCGACGCGATTTACAACGGCGCGATGGACAATGCGTCGGGCATTGCCACGCTGATCGAAGCCGCGTTGGCATTGCAAAAAGACAAAGCGCGGTTGCGCCGTTCGGTGATTTTCGCGGCGGTGACGGCGGAAGAAAACGGCCTGCTCGGCTCGAAGTATTTTGCGACGCACCCGACGGTTCCCGCGTCCGCGCTGGTGGCCAACATCAACATAGACATGTTTTTGCCGCTGTTTCCGCTTCGCAGCCTGATCGTGCAAGGCTTGGAAGAATCAGACCTCGCGTCGGATTTACGCGCCGTCGGTCAAGAGGCCGGAATTCAAATTCTGTCCGACCCCGAACCGGAACGAAACGCCTTCACACGAAGCGACCAATACAGTTTTATCCAAAGCGGCATTCCGGCGGCGTCCTTGAAAGTCGGCTTTGAAAAAGGCTCGCCGCAACACGAGATCGTCAAACGCTGGCGCGCCGAACGCTATCACGCGCCGTCGGACGATTTGCAACAACCGCTGGATTTTCAAGCCGCCGCGGATTTCAATCGCATCTATCTGCGCATCGTCAAAGCCGTGGCGAATCGCAGCGAGCGACCGCGCTGGAATCAGGACAGTTTCTTTCGACGGTTTGCACATTAAGGCAAGCCCCTGCCGCAAACATCCGGGCAGCCGGTTTCCAGGGAGAGAAGAATGCGAAAGTTCAAACTCGTGATGAAGTATTTGTTGGCGGTGCTGTTTATCGTCGCCGGGATCAATCATTTCGCGCATCCGGCGTTTTACTTGAAGATGATGCCGCCGTATTTGCCCTGGCATCTGGCCTTGGTTTACCTCAGCGGCGTGGCGGAAATCGTGCTGGGCGCGCTGGTCTTGTTTCCGCGTTATGCTCAGCTTGCCGGCTGGGGATTGATCGCACTGCTGATTGCGGTATTTCCGGCCAATGTCTACATGGCGCAAAACCCGCACTTGTTTCCCGACATCAGCCGGACGGGATTGCTGATTCGATTGCCGATTCAGTTGCTGCTGATTTGGTGGGCGTGGTGGGCGACCAAGCCGGAGCGAAGTGTTGGCGCTTCTTGACACTCGCGCGGGCCAGCGAGGAAGATACGCCCGCTTCATCAAGCAACAACAAACAACAATCACTTCTCAAAACCTGATCGAAAAAACTATCCGCAAGGGAGATTTGTACTGACATGCGAACCGTCAAGACTGCATTGGTCGGCGCGGGCTTTGTTGGCCCGCACCATATTGAGGCCGCCCGCCGGCTGGGATTCGTGGACGTGGTGGCCGTGGCCGGAAGCTCGCAGGCGTCCGCCGAAGCCAAAGCCGCCAAGATGAGCATTCCGAAAGCTTACGGCAGCTACGAAGCGTTGCTGGACGACCCGGAAGTTGAAGTCATTCATAACTGCACGCCGAACGATCTGCATTTGCCCGTGACGCTGGCCGCCATCGAACGCGGCAAACACGTCATCGCCGACAAACCGCTGGCGCTGAATTCCGCCGACGCGCGGACAATGCTGGCGGCGGCGGAAGCCAAAGGCATCACGCACGCCGTGACCTTCAATTACCGCTACAACCCGCTGATGCAGCAGGCGCGCGTGATGATTAACCGAGGCGACATCGGCAAAACGCATTGGGTTCACGGCTGTTACATTCAGGACTGGCTGCTTTATCCGACCGATTACAACTGGCGTTTGGAAAAAGAAGGCGGCGAATCGCGCTGCGTGGCCGACATCGGTTCGCACTGGTGCGACCTGGCCGGCTACATCACCGGTTCGCGCATCGCCGAAGTGCTGGCCGATTACACGACGGTTTTTCCGACCCGCCAAAAACCCAAAGGCACGCGCGAAGCATTTGCCCAAAGCTCCGGCAACGAAGAGTTCGATGATTACCCCGTGGACACGGAAGATTTCGCCAGCGTTTTGTTGCGGTTTGAAAACGGAATGAAAGGTTCGTTTTCAGTTTCGCAAGTCAGCGCCGGTCACAAAAACGGTCTGGAAATCGAAGTGGACGGCGGCAAGGCCGCATTGGCCTGGAAACAGGAACGCCCGAACGAACTGTGGATCGGCAAACGCAACGAACCGAACGCCTGGATGTTGAAAGACCCCGGCTTGCTCGACCCCAGCATTGCGCATTACGCCGCGCTGCCCGGCGGTCACGGTGAAGCCTGGGCCGATGCTTTCCGGAATCTGCTTCGCAACGTCTACACCTTCATTGCCGAAGGCCGTTCAATGCAGGCGGACAAGGACAAGATTGACTTCCCGACTTTCCAGGACGGCCACGAATCCAACTGCGTAGTCGAAGCCATCACTCGCAGCGCCAAGGCCGGCGGCGTGTGGACGAAAATCGCGCGCTGACTTTCTAAAATCAGACTCCCGGAACCTGACAAAAAAACCTGCCGAATCACACGGCAGGTTTTTTTTGTCAGGCTTACTATGCTTTCACTTTCTCCGCCGCCTGTCGCAGAAACTGTTGCAGCTTTTCCATATCGCGGGCGACGGTGCGCGCGCCGGCGAACAGCACGGCAGCCAGAATCAGCGAAACAATCGGCGCGACATAAAACGCACTGTGCAATCCGGCGGCGCGGAACGATTCGGCCATTGCCGTTGCGCCGGCTTCGGTCATTGCCTGCTTGGCGAAGTAATCGCTCAGATTGCCCAGAATCTTCGCGCCGAACGCGCCGCCGAGCAGGTACATCGCGAAAAAGTAAAGCGCCATCGCCGTGCCGCGCAAACTCGGTTCGACCACGTCCTGCACCGCCGGGTAGACCGTCACGTAATACACGTAAATCATCATCCAGCCGACGCCCATCAAAATCATGAAACTGGTCAGCGAGCCTTTCGGCACATTCAGCGCCAGATAAACGCAGGGCGTGGAAATCAACAACGCGAACGCAGACAGGAGCATTCGTCCGTTCGCGCTTTTCTTGCGCGCCCAATCCGCCGCCAGCCCTCCACCCAATAAGCCGACGACGCCAACCGCGCCCAACACCACGGCGGACACGTAACCGGCTTTAGCCACGTCCAGGCCGTGATAGCGGCCCAGGTAAAGCGGCATGAAGGAATTGACCGCATAGGCATTAAAGTTGTGCAGCGCGCCCGACAGTATGATCCACCACATCGTCGGAATGCTCAGTACGCGGCGGTAAGGCTCCCAGCCTGTGTGATGTTCGTGTTCGATCTTGACGACTTCGGTCGCGCCGCGCTTCGGTTCTTTGATGAAGAATGCCAGCCCGGCCAGAATCAATCCCGGCACGGCGGCAATCAGCAGCGTTCTCCGCCAACCGTAGTTTTTGGCGATGACGCCGCCGAACATATTGCTCAGGAAAATGCCGATTGGCAGTCCCAGCATAAACACCGAAGTCGCGCGGGCGCGCCTGCTGGCCGGATACAAATCGCCGATCAGGGAATTGCCCGCCGGAGAACAACTCGCTTCGCCGACGCCGACCAGCATTCGCGCCGCGAACAGCGAGGTATAACTCCAGGCCGCCGCGCCCGCCGCCGTGAACAAACTCCAGGCGGCCACGCCGATGCTCAGAATCCGCGAGCGATTTCCGCGATCCGCCCAACGTCCCAGCGGCACGCCCACCGCCGCGTATATCAGCGTGAAAGCCATCGCCATGTTTCCGAAATCGGAATCCGTCAGCTTGAATTCATCAATGATCGGTTTACCGACCGAGGCCGCAATCTGCCGGTCGAAAAAGTTCATGGTGTTGATGAGAAACAAGACGGCCAGGGCAAACCACGCCTGATTCTGGTTGGAGTTTTGATCTTTGTTCATTGTTTTTGTACTTGGCGGTTGGTGGTTGGTGGTTAGTGCGAAACGGCGTCAGGCAGTGCCGACCACTTACCACCCAATTATTTGCCTTTGAATTCAGGCTTATGTTTTTGCAGGAACGCGGCGACGCCTTCTTTGAAATCTTCCGAACGGAAGCAGTCGCCCTGTCCGATGGCTTCAAATTCCAGTGCGGCGGCCAAATCGGAATTCATCGAAGCCGTCAATCCGGCTTTGATTTTCGCCAGCGCAATGCCGGGCGAAGCGGCCAGTCGTTCGGCCAGCGTATTGACCGTCGAGTCGAGTTCCGTCACGGAAACGACGCGGTTAATCATTCCAATTTCAAACGCGGCTTGCGCCGGAATCGGATCGCCGAGCGCCATCAATTCAAAGGCGCGGTTGTAGCCGACGGCGCGCGGCAAAAAGTACGTGCCGCCGCCATCAGGCATCAACCCGATTTTGACGAAGACCTGGCCGAAGAAGGCTTGCTCCGAGGCGATAATAATGTCCGCTGCCAGCGCGTAATTGCAGCCGACGCCAGCGGCGTGCCCGTGAACGCGGGCGATGATCGGCTTGGGCAAATCGCGCATTGCCTGAATGCCCGGATTGACGCCGGCGCGAAGCGAAGCCGTTACGTCTTGCGTCGCTTCTCCGCTGCCGAATCCTTGCACATCGGCTCCGGCGCAAAAGGCCTCGCCCGCGCCGGTCAGCACAATGACTTTGGTTTCGTCCGTGGCGGAGCGTTTGATTTCATCGCCGATGAATTTGAACGCCTCAAAATCCAGCGCATTGCGACGTGCGGGATTATTGAACGTAATCCGCTTGATGCCGTTTTCCAGCGAAACCAGCACTTTGTCAGACATGCCGACTCTCCTTGTTGGTTGAGTTGTCTTGAAAAAAAAAGGTGGATCGAAAAGCGCGCGCATTCTGGCTTAGCAGGCTGAGTTTTACAACTAAATGCCGGGCGCTTTATCCGGCAAGCCAATGCGCCGCAGCAAGTCGGCTAGGCGGGGATCATCTCTGAACCCAGGCATCATAGCGGCAATGTATTTGAAGTAAATCAGAATCCCGGCGCGCTGTTCATAAGCCTTTTCAAGCAGTTCAAACGCGCGATCCAGTTCGCCCAATCCCACATTGACCATCGCCATTTCAAAAGGCAATG
>CAZRXE010001571.1:0-3544 GCA_964603695.1 uncultured Heliomicrobium sp. | reverse complement strand
CGGCGTCATCCGTTTGACACTTTTTCCTGAGTTTCCGGCAAGCGCGGAAACTCATTTTCCTAACTCATCCCCTTACAATGACTTTCCGCCTAACCGAGAATTGCTGAAGTTTGACAGGCTTCCGCCGGCGTTTCTACAATCCGCCGCACTCAATCCCCAAAGCATAATGGACAACACATTGATAGTTGAATTGCAGCAAAGTTACTTCGCCAAGCAGGCCGCCATCCGCGCGCGTATGGCGGAGTTTGCTGCCATTGTTCGCGAAGCTGACGACGCTCGGCTGTTTGAAGAACTGGCGTATTGCATTTTCACTGCCGGTGCCAGCGCGCGTATGGGATTGAATTCAATTGAGCGTGTCCGCAAGCATTTGCTGAAAAGTAGTCACGGCAAGTTGGAAGCCTTGCTGGTCGGCGCGCATCGTTACCCGCGCGCGCGTTCCGGCTACATTGTGCATACGCGGCAGTATTTGAAGGGCGAATGCGGATTGCGGCTTCGCGACCGGCTGCTGTCTTTCGGCGAGGACGCTGAAGCGCGGCGCGATTTCTTCGCGCGCAATCCGGGTATCAAAGGCATAGGCTACAAGGAAGCCAGTCATTACCTGCGCAATATCGGTTATTGCGGCTACGCTATTTTGGACAAACACATTTTGCGGACGCTTCACGAGTGTGGCGTGATTGACTCGCCGTTGCCGCCGGGCACGAAAAAAAAGTACGTCGCGGTCGAAGAGAGGATGAGAAAATTCGCCGCCGATATTAGAATCAATTTCGACGAACTTGATCTCCTGCTGTGGTCGAACAAAACCGGCGAGATTTTGAAATGAAGGATGAAGGTGGAAGGAGGAAGGATGAAGACAACGAATGCACGTTGCCGGCGTCATTCTCCTTTTTCCTTTCTCCTTCCGCCTTCATCACTTCAACAACGAGGTAAGCTTATGAAAATCGCGCTCCGGATTCTGACGATGTTTTTGTCGCTGGCGGTATTGATCGCTGCCGCCACTCAGCCCGCTCTGGCTGAAACGCGCGGCAAGGCGCTCAAGCGCGCGGAAAAGGAAATCCGCGCCGCCAATTTTGAGCAAGCGGAAAAGATTTACCGCGAGCTTCTGGAAAAAGATCAGCTTGATAAGGAAGCCCGACTGGGATTGAGTTTCGCGCTTATTAAACAAGCCAAGCTGCAAGGCGGCTACGAAGAAGCGGCGCAAGTGATTGCCGCTGATGCGCTCAATGCGCGGGCGTTTGCGTTGCTCGGCACGGCGCTGCTGCGTTCGGGCGAATTCCGCAATTCGGTCGAGGCGCTTTACACCTCCGCCAAATTCGATCCGAAGCAGGCGCTGGCGATCGCCGGACTGTCGGAGATCGAATACTTCGAAAATCGTTCGCGTACCGCCTACGAGGGTTTCAAAAAAGCCATCGCGCTTGATCCGAACGAACCCGACTATTACGTCTCTTACGCCCGCGCCTGCTCCCGGATGGAGTATTACACCGACGCGGCGGATGCTTATCAGCGGTTTTTGGAAATCTCGCCGAAGACCGATGCTGAACGGCGCGCGCGTATCAAAGGGCTGATTGATTTTTACCGCTATCTGGGAACGACGAAAATCAATCGCGCCGGCGGCAAGGAAGTCGCAACAATTCCTTTCGAGCTAATCAACAATCGGCCTTTCATCAAAGTGATGATTAACGGCAAAGGCCCATATCGCTTTGTGATTGACACTGGCGCGAGCATGTCCGTGCTGTCCGACAAGGCCGCTGCCGCATTGGGCGTCAAGCCCGTGGCCAAAGGCGGCAACGCCCGCGCCATCGGCGGCAGTGGCACGTTCCCAATTTTGTACGGTCTGCTTGATTCCATCACCATCGGCGAAACGAAGATTGACACAGTGCCGATTTATATCCGCACCGTTTTTTCCGCGCCCGACAGCCCGGAAGCGGAACGCAGCGACGGTTATCTGGGTTTGTCCGTGCTGAGCCATTACGCCGTGACGATTGATTATCGCGACAAACAAATTCTGATGGATCGGACGCCCATTGCCGATGACCAATTGGCCAAAACCGATCCAGGGAGACCGGAAGAAGCCAAACCGGACGCCGCGAATCCGGATGCCGCGCCGGCTACTTCGCCAGCAATCAGTCTGGCCAGCCGCATTGAAGTCCCCATCCGCAGCACCAGCGGAGGACTGGCCAGCGCCGAAGCGCGATTGCCTTCAATGGAACAGCCGCTGAACTTCATTGTGGACACCGGCGCAACGATCAGCGTTGTTTCCAAAGCCGCCGTCAAACGCCATCAACTGGAAGGCATGAAGCTGAAAGGCGAAACCTTCCGCGTTATCGGCGCGGCTGGCATTGAAGACGGCGCGGAAGCCCTGGGACTTTCTACACTGACGGTCAACAATCTGCGCAAAAAGAATTCCCGCGCCTTGATTCTGGATTTGGACGCCGTTAATGAAACTTCCGGATTTGAACAGCACGGCATTTTGGGTGGCGATTACCTGATGCATTTTCGCGTCATGCTGGATTTGCGGCGACATTACTTCGGGCTGGTTCCGCAAAGCCCTGCGATTTCCGTTGTCGCGGAAAAGGAATGAGCGGCTGATATGGTTCCGAGCATTTACCTGGAAACTTCCGTTGTCGGCGCTTATCTGGACAAAGGTGAATCATATCGGCGCGATTTGACCATTCGCTGGTGGGAACATGAGTTGCAGAACTACCGCGCCTACGTTTCGCCGCTGGTCGAACGCGAACTTGAACGAGTCCGTGAACCTTACCGAAACAGTTATTTGAAACTGATCAGCAAACTGCCGCGACTCGAAGTTACCGAAGAAGCCGCGATTCTGGCTGACGGTTACATCGGTCGCGGCATTTTTCAACGCAAATTTCTGGGCGATGCTCTGCACGTGGCGCTCGCCTCGTTTCACAAGATTGATTATCTGGTGACGTGGAATTTCGGCCATCTGGCCAATGTTCACCGGCAAGCCAGAATCAAGCTGTTTAATACCGCCGCCGGATTCTTCGTGCCGGAAATCGTCACGCCGGAGTTTCTGGTCAGTGAGTTGTGAGAGAGGTGACAGGTTGTAGGTTGCAGCAATATCATCACCTACCATCTGCCACCTACCGCCTACCACCTATGTATCAACGTCCGCGCTTTCTGGAAGAGTTACACGCCATTCGCGAAGAGATGTCGCGCGAATGTGATTATGACGTGGACCTGTTCGCCGAGATGGTGCGCAGCGCCCAGCCGCCGGCGCACGGTCGTGCGCGCAACATTCGTGGCGTGTGGCAATACGCGCCGCCCAACCCGGTGCTGTTCAAAAATACGTCGCGCCGCGAAAAAAGAAACGACTGACAATGAAGAAGAACCGATTGATCTCGCCCCAAAGCACGCATCCCCAGTTTTCCTTTCCTTTGAATTATGTCTGAACCTTTCGACGCAATCGGATTTCAGATCAAGGACGCCGCTTCTTACGAAGCTCTGGCCGAAGAGGCGCACAAACGCGGCACGCTCAGCCGGGCGCAGCGCCATCAAGGCGTGCTGCACGGTTGCTGCTGGAGTT
>CAZRXE010001570.1:0-6097 GCA_964603695.1 uncultured Heliomicrobium sp. | reverse complement strand
TGGCTGAAGAGTTTTATCCATCGCTGCCGCTAGAAGTGCGCGAACGCAATCGGCGGGAAGCGATTTTAGTGTTGCGGGAATTGCTGGCTGGCAATCGCGCCGAGGCGCAGGTGGCTGCATTAGAACGCATCAAAGCCGTTGGCCTGGAAACGGCCCGACAGGAAAAGTTCGACGAACAAATCAAACAATTCGTGCAGGCAATTGATGCCAAAGTCGCCGCCGCCGCCGTGCGCTCGCTGGCAGACTTTACGCATTTGCGCAGCGACGCGAAGGTGGAACAACGGCTGGCCGCCGCTTTGCAATCTTCAAATCCGCAGTTGCTGCGTTCGGCCATTCAACTGACTTTCGCCAAACCGGAATGGCGCGAACCGCGCGCGGTGGCGGCTGCGCTCGACGCTTTGCTGAAAACGCAGGACGCCAATCAGCGACGATTGATTCTGGGTTTAGTGACGGACAGCGCGAAGGTCGAAAGCGATTTGCGCGTGTTGAATCTGGTGTCGGCTTCGTTTGATGACAAAGACGAACAAGTTCGTGCGGCGGCGCTGGCCGCAGTGCGCCGCGTCAAGGCTTTGTCCGCGCACCCGGCCATTCGCGCCGCCGTCGCCAAAATCGCCAATGATCCGAACGAACGTTTGCAGGAACAGGCCATTGCCCTTTACGGCGATGGCAGACCCACGACGGTTTCGACGCGAACGCTGGATTACGGATTTTTCGTGGCGCGCGTGATGCCGCTGCTGACGGCCAAAGGCCAAGACGGCAATGCCTGCGTTGATTGCCATGCCACGCACGCGCTGTTGAAACTGAATCCGCCGGACAAAACCGGACGCTTTGCCGAAATGCAACTGCGCGAAAACTTCGCTTCGGCAGTGAAAATGTCCGACCTCATGAACCCTGAAAATAGTTTGCTGCTGCGCAAACCGATTTCCGACGCCAGTCAGGAAGGCGTGGTCGGCGCGCGACGCACTCCACATGGCGGCGGGCCGCGCTGGTCTGGCGCGGATGATCCGGCGTATCGAACCGTGCTGGAATGGATCAACGGCGCGAAGGTGCAGACTTCGACAAAGTAGTTTGCACTCACGTAAGCTTGCCTCCCCATTTTTTAACGAGCAAGCATGAAGAAATTGCTGGTTTATTCGCATGACACTTACGGGCTGGGAAACATTCGCCGGATGCTGGCTATTTGCGAGCATTTGTTGGAAGTGATTCCCGGCCTTTCGATTTTGTTGGTGACTGGGTCGCCTGTGATTCACAGTTTGCGGCTGCCTGCGTTGCTGGATTACATCAAATTGCCTTGCCTGACGCGCACTGCGCGCGGCCAGTATCAAACAAAATATCTGAGTGAAAGTCTGGCAGATGCGATTCGGTTGCGGTCAGATTTGATTCTTGCCACGGTAGCCAATTTCAAACCTGATTTGTTGCTGGTGGATAAAAAACCATTCGGCGTGAAATGCGAGCTGGCCGCGACACTCGAATACCTGAAATTGAATCAGCCTCAGTCGAAGCTGGTGTTGATCTTGCGCGACATTTTGGATACTCCGGAAGCGATTCGCGACAACTGGCAGCGCAATGGTCATTACGACGCCGTCGAGCGGTTTTATGATTCCGTGCTGGTGCTGGGCGAACAGCGCATTTTTGATCCGGTTCGTGAATATGATTTCCCGCCGCAGGTGGCCGCGAAAACTGAATTTTGTGGCTACGTGCGCAAAGAGCCTGAGTTGCACAGCCGCGAAGAAACGCGGCGTCAATTGCAGTTTGGCGACGGGCAGCGGTTGGCGCTGGTAACTTCGGGCGGCGGGCAGGACGGTTTTGCCTTGATCGAAACTTATCTGGCTGCGGCACGCATCGGGTTGCCAGAAGAACTGACAAGTTTGATTGTTTGCGGTCCCGAAATGCCCGCCGCGCAGCGCGGGCAGTTGCAGCAACAGGCGGCCGATGCCGGCATTCTGTTTCGCGAATTCGCGGGGGATATGATGAGTTTGATGGCGGCGGCGGACGTGGTGGTTTCGATGGGCGGTTACAACACTGTTTGCGAAATTCTCTCGCTGCGCAAACCCGCCGTCGTAGTGCCGCGCGCCGAGCCAACCGAAGAGCAATGGATTCGCGCAGATTGTCTGTCGCGGCTGGGATTTTTTCGCAGCATTGATCCAAACGAACTGACGCCCGAACGCCTTCGGCAAGAACTCGCGCAAACGCTTAGCGGCGGCGAACACTCTTTCCCCAACATCAACCTCAATGCGCTGCCGGCGATGGCGGCGTGCGTCAACGCACTGCTCAACGCGACGGAAACGCCCGGTCGCTCACGCTCCCGGTACTGATTCAAAAGATGCAAACGCAAGGCTCCGAAATCGGCTACGTTTTGAAAGGCTATCCGCGCACGTCCGAAACCTTCATCACCAACGAAATCTATTTGCTGGAACAGGCCGGGCTGCGGCTTTCGATCTTTTCCTTGAAAACGCTCGAAGGCCAACAGCGGCACGGCGTCGTCGGCAAGATCAATGCGCCAGTCACATACTTGCCCGAAACCACGCCGCAAGAGGAAAGCGGTTTGCTGCGCTGGTTGCGGCTGAACTTGCCGAGCTTTGCCGCGAGTCATCGGCGGTTATTGCACAGGCGTCCGGCGGCATATTTCAGCACGCTGGCCGAAGCTTTGAAGATGGGCGTGAAGTACCGCTCGCGCTCTTTCGTCAAAGAGTTTTTGCAAGCGGGCTTCATCGCATTGAAGGTTTTGGAATCGGGCCGCATACGCCATTTGCACGCGCACTTCTGCCACACGTCCACGACCGTAACGATGCTGGCCGCGCGATTGGCGGGCGTTCCGTTCAGCTTCACGGCGCACGCCAAAGACATTTACCGCGAAGACATGAATCCCGGCGATTTGTTGCCGGTGAAGTTGCGCCGCGCGCGTTTTGCCGTCACCTGCACGGGCGCGAATCAGGTTTACCTGGACAAACTGCGCCCGCCGCAAACGCCGCTGTACAGGATTTATCACGGCTTGGATTTGTCGCTGTTTTCAGGGCGCGGCGAACGTACTGTTGAGGCCAAGCCGTTGATTCTTTCGGTGGGGCGAATGGTCGAGAAAAAAGGCTTCCCGTATTTGGTTGAAGCCTGCCGCCTGTTGACGGACGAAGGCTACGATTTCACCTGCCGTATTGTCGGCGGCGCGGATCAAGCGACTGAAGCGATCAAACAGGCCATTGAACAATGCAATTTGCAGCAAGTCGTCAGTTTGCATTCGGCGGTGACGCAGGAAGAGTTGCGGCGAATTTATGAACAGGCGACTGTCTTCGCATTGCCCTGTCAGGTGATGGACGACGGCGACCGCGACGGCATTCCGAACGTGTTGGTCGAAGCGATGGCGATGGAATTGCCAGTGGTTTCGACGCGTATTTCCGGCATCCCGGAGTTGATCGAAGATCGCGCCAACGGTTTGCTGGTACCGCAAAAAGACGCGCAGGCATTGGCGGCGGCATTGAAAACTTTGTTGGATGATGAGGCGTTGTGCGGGCGATTGGGTCGTGCGGCGCGCGAAACCGTCTGCCGCGATTTTGACGCCAAGCGTAACATCCTGGCGCTGAAATCGCTGTTCCCCGGGCACGCAGTGCCTCCGGTCTGCGGGCCTGGTGGTGAAGACAGTTCCGAGCAGAACCACAGCTCTCGCCAAGCCACGCAGGCAGGGATGTCTCGCGTACCCAGGCTGCTCGACACGTCGCAAGTGCTGGCAGCGTTTGAGCGCGAACTCGGCTGTCGTTTCAAAGACTGCCGGATCGTTCGCGCCAAGTTGCGGCCCGGCAGAAACCGTTTGCTGACTTACCGGCTGCGGTTGCCGAAAGGCAGCGAACAAATTTTCAGCCTGCTGGCGTTCGACAAAGGCGAAAGCGCGGAACGTTTCGCACTGGCGCAACGGCGACCGCTCGTTTCCGCAGCTGTCGGCAAAGCTGTATTTCATCTTCCAGACCTTGACGCGGTCGTCTGGGCGTTTCCGAACGACCGCAAATTGGCTGGCCTGCCTGCTCTCAACAATTCCGAAAAGTTGATGGAAGTGTTGCCGGAAGTGATCGCGAAGGCTTTCGGCGAAGAATGGCGGATCGCTGCGCTCGGCTCCGAAGTGGTCAGTTATGCCGCCGAGCGCGCCTGCACGGTGCGCGTCAATCTGGAGTTGTACAGTTCGCGCATGGGCGCAACCGCGCGGCAAACGTTGTTCGGGAAAACTTATTGCAAAGGCGAAGGCGACGCGGTTTGGAGGGCGATGCAATGGCTTTGGCAACAGCGAGTGTTGATTCCGCAGCCGCTTGTGTTTCAGCCGCAAATCAACACGCTTTGGCAGCAAGGTCTGGCGGGCAGCACGCTGGATGCTTTTGACGGCGAAGAACTGCGCGGCCAACTGGCAAAAGCCGGCGCGACGGTTGCCAAGTTGCACGGGCTGGAAACTTCTGGCTTGTCGTTGCGCAAAGCTGTGCCGCTGCTGGAAGCATTGGCGGTGGCTGAAGACTTGCTGGTGCGCGCCGCTCCGGCTTGTCGTCCGACGCTGCATTGCTTGGTTGGCCGATTGACCGAAAGCTTTGGAAAAATCCGGCGGCAACCGGCGGCGATTTTGCACGGCGATTTGCACCTGAAGAACTTTTTCGCGACCGATGGGCAAGTGGCGCTGATTGATTGGGACAATGTTTGCGTGGGCGATCCATTGCAGGAACTCGGCAGCTTTGCCGCATCCCTTTATGATCGCGGAGCGGATGCGGAAACTTTGGTGGATTCTTTTGTTGAAGCTTATTGCGGCGCATCGGGCGCGCAGGTTTCAGCTTCGGCTTTGGTTTGGCATACGGCGGCGGCTTTGATTTACGAACGTGCGCAGCGCCACGTCATTCGTATGAACGCCGATGCGCCGCGCGTGGTTGACGGTTTGATCGAACGTGCATTGTTATTGATCGAGAAGTTATGAACGCGAAAAAACGATTGATGTTTTACTGCCAGCACGTCTTGGGAATGGGGCATTTCATTCGCAGCGCGGAAATCGTTCGAGGGCTGACCGACTTTGAGGTCACATTTCTGAACGGCGGTGAAATCGTGCCGGGCTTCGATCTGCCTGCGCGGGTAGAGGTCGTCAATCTGCCGCCGATCAAATCCGACGAGGAGTTTCGCGCGTTGCAGGCAGTCGGCGACGAGTCGTTGGAAGAAATCAAAGCCGTTCGCGCACAGCGGCTGCTGGCCGAATACGAGCGCCTGCAGCCGGACGTGCTGGTAATTGAGTTGTTTCCCTTCGGACGGCTGAAATTCGCCTTTGAATTGATGCCTCTGTTGGAACGCTGCAAAGCCGATGGGCGGACGAAAGTCGTGTGCAGTTTGCGCGACATCCTGGTCGCCAAACGCAAGCAGCAGGAGTTTGAGGCGCAGGCTTGCCGCACGGTGAACGAGTTTTTCGATTTGGTGCTGGTGCATTCCGATCCGCGTTTTCATCGGCTGGAAGAAACTTTTTCGAGCGCGGCGCTGATTCAACGCCCGGTGGCCTACACGGGGTTTGTCGCGCAAACGGCGCAAGCGTCCGGTTTGGTTGATGACTTTCTGAGTGGTGAAGAGCCGAAAATTTTGGTCAGCATAGGTGGCGGCAGAGTCGGCAGCGAGTTGATTGATTGCGCGATTGACGCAAGTCCTTTGCTGGCCGAAGTCCTGCCGCATCGAATGCTGATTTTCGGCGGGCCGTATTTGCCCGAAGCGCAGTTTGAACGATTGCAAGGAAAACTTGCCGGGCAGCAGAACATCAAGCTGGCGCGTTACACAACGAATTTTTTGGCGCATCTGAAACAGGCAGACCTTTCGGTCAGCATGGCTGGTTACAACACTTGCATGAATTGGTTGGCGGCGGGCGTGCGCGCGGTGGTTTGCCCGTTTGTTGGAGCGGGCAATCAGGAACAAACGCTGCGGGCAAACAAGCTGCGCGAACTTGGGTTGGTGAGCTTGATTACCGGATCGGAATTGAATCCGGCCAAGCTGGCCGAAAAGATGGCGCAGGCTTTCGGAAAAGCGAAACCGGCGGCCGCGCTGGATTTGAACGGTGTGGAAAAAACTGCGGTGATTTTGAAGAACGTGGGACAGGCTTCAGCCT
>CAZRXE010001569.1:0-2882 GCA_964603695.1 uncultured Heliomicrobium sp. | reverse complement strand
TGGCAGCACCATCGCGGACTGGAGACGCAGCGGCAGTTGGCGGCGATGCGCGGCCATCGGATCGAACACGCCCGCTTGATGCCTTTGCCGGGATGGTTGATTCTGTGGCGTTCTGTTTATACGGCAAACGGCAGGCTTTACGCCGATGGCATACGGTTGAGCTGGTTCGGCGCGCCGCGCGTGCTGGAAGGCGGTTCGGCGGATTTGACGACCTTTGAAGACCTGCCTGTCGTCGCTCAAGCCAATGCCGAAACGCGGCGGCGATATGAGATTTTCCAGTGGTTTGCCGATGGATTGATTGCGCCGTTGGCGGGCGAGGCGAACGCTTATGGCGATATGCGATTGACGGTGGAACCGGATAGTCTGGTTCCGCTGTGGGGTTTGCAGTTCGATGCCGCGACGGGCGAAGCGCGCCGCTGGAGTCCCACGGACGGTCGGGGACGCGATGTCGGCAAGGTGTTGCGCGATTTGATTTTCGGCGACGCGCGTTATCGAACGTTGAACAACTGAACCTGTTATGAGATTGGAGGCGACGATGGCCAGGACGATCTTGCTTCTCATTGTGTTCGCAATTCAACTCGTCAATGTGGGACAGGCTAAAGCCTGTCCCACGTTTTCAGGCTTTACCGGTAAGGCATTTTTTCAGACTGACCGCCCGCTGACGCTCAACCAAATCGAACAGTTGCTGGACAGTAAAATCGAAGACCCCATCATTGCCCGCGAAATTCGCAAGCTGGGCATATCCTTCCGCGTGGACACGGCGGTGTTGGATGAATTGCTCAAACGGGGCGCAGGCGCGCAAACGCGGCAGGCGCTGGAACAACACGAAGAGCGCACGGCAACGGCGGAGCTTTTCAATGAAAAAAATTCGACGCGGCGACTGACTTTGAGCAAAGAGTTCTTGCAGCGTTTTCCGCGCAGCAGTGAAAGCGCCCGGGTTGCGGCGGAAATTCGCAACGCCGAACTGGAAATCTTTGAAGAAACCTTTCGCGCATTTTCCGATGCGCCCAATGCCGCCGGCCTGGAGCAGGTGTTGACGTTGGGACACGACTTGTTGCGGCGGCATTCAGAAAAAACCGTGGCAAATCGGCCAACGGTGGTGAAAGTGGCGTCAAAATTGGCGCTGGCCACGGGCAGAGGAATGATTGGCAATTTTTACAGCGACCTGGAACAAAGCCGCGCCTTTGCCAATCGCGCGCTGGAATTGCTGGAAAGCCCAGCGCCGCCGCCGGGACTGGATCAGCAAACTTACGATCAGTTGCGGACGAACAACCTCAGTCTGATTTATCAAAGTCTGGGGCTTTACTTGCTCCGGCAGCCGACGCCCGACGCGGAACAGGCCGTCAACTTTTTGACGAAAGCCGCCGAACTGAAAGGCGGCCCCGGCGCAAGCGATCCGGTCACTTATTGGTTGCGCGCGCTGACCCGCGACCTCATTTACCAACAATTGAACGCCGATTATAGCGCCTTGTCCAAAGTTCAGCGCACCGGCAGGCAAGGGCAAACGCTGTGCGCCCGTATTGAAACGCTCTTCAACCAGTTGTTTGCCGATTACACGCAGGTGCTGACCTTGAGCGGACGCACTGCGTCGTCCCAACTCAATGAACAAGCCATTGAGGCGCTGCGGTTACTGGCCACCGGCGAACGCCATTGCCGGGGCGGACGCGGCGGTTTGGTGGACGAATGGCCCAGCGAGGAAAAGCGCGCGGCGCTGGTCATAGGCGTCGAAGATCATCTGGACAAGCAGGTCGGAAAGTTCAACTACGCGGCTTCGGACGCGCGCGCCGTCCTCGCCGCGCTGGTTCGCAACGGCGGTTTTCGCAGGGAAAATGTCACGTTGCTGGCCGCCGGCGAAGCCGCTGAACGCCAACCGCTGCGCAGCGTGATTCTGCAACAACTGGCCGAACTGCCCAACCGCGTCAAAAAAGACGGGCAAGACGGCCTGTTGCTGATTTACTTCGCCGGCCATGAACTCGAGCGCAACGGCAAATCTTATTTGCTGGCTGCCGATTCGTTGACCGGCAGCGACGCTTTGCTGGAGGACACAGCGATCAGCGTCGAGCGGTTGAAAGAGATGATTCGCGCCGGCGGCGCGGCGCAGGTGATGTTGATCGTAGAATCTTTTCGGCGCGCGCCGGTCAGCGAAAACCTTGCGCGTTTGTTGACTTTCGATGTGCGCAAAAACGAGGTGACGGCGTTTGCGAGCTTGCTGGCAGCCGGCGTCGGGGAGCGCGCTTATGAATCGCCGTCGAAAAAACAGGGCGTCTTCACCTCGGTTTTTCTCGAAGCCGTTCGCGGAAAAGCCGCGAACAAAGCGCGCAGCGTGACGCTGGAAGATTTGACCAAATACCTTCGCGCGGCTGTCCCGCGCGAAGCGCAAGGCGAATCCGCAGCGAACGTTGCACAAACGCCTTCGATCACGGTGGAAGGTTATGAAGCCGAAGACTTGGCGATGTTTTCGCCGGACGAGGGCGGGCGCAGCGCGGAACCTGCGGAATTGGCGCGCAACGCGCAAACCATTCACATTCGCTCCAAAACCATTTACCTCAACCCGGCGCTTCTCGAAGCGGAATTGCGCAAGCTGCCGGAGTTTCAAGCCCTGAAGTTGAAGATCGTCAACGAAGCCAAAGATGCGGATTTGGTGGCCGAAATCACTCTGCCGTTCTTGACCTGGATGTGGACATTCACGGTCACGCCTCGCGAAAGCAATGCGCCGCTGTTTGCCGACAAACTGCGAGAACTAACTGCAAACACTGCTGCTCCGCGACTCGCCAAAGAGATTGTGACGCGGCTACAAATCCTGCGCGATTCGCCGCGCCGGTAGGCTTTTTTCCGATCCATCTCCTGCTGGCAAAAATCAATTTGCTAATGCAGAATGCCGG
>CAZRXE010001568.1:0-5427 GCA_964603695.1 uncultured Heliomicrobium sp. | reverse complement strand
CTGTCAGGGCCGTCAGACACAGCCAGAGAATCAAGCCTTCCTGTTTGAGCCAGCAAGCCGCCGCGAGCAACACGCCTGCCAAACGCAGGGCAGCGAAATCCGAATGCCGCTGGAATTCCAGCCACCAGATGACCGCCGCCAGGTAAAACACCGCCAGCGGAAAATCTGCGTAACCAGAAGATGCGCTGCCGTCGCCGATGAGCAGAAGCGGCGCGGTGAAAAGCAGCGCGGGCGCAACGAAGGTTCGCCAACCGCCGAGGTCAAGCCGCCGTCCGCCCGCTTGCAGCAAACAAAGCGCCGCCGCGAAAAATAGCGGAAAGAGAATCTTGACCAGCGACTGGTCGGCGCGACCCAGCCACGAATACAGCCAGCTTTCCGTCAGCGGCAGCAGCAGCGGATAGCTTTGGTGCGTCCAGGTGCGCGATGGATCGGAAAAGAATTCAAGCGGGAGGCCGCCGCTGTTCAGAAATGCCGCGCGCGCTTTGACTTCAAAATTTAGCAGCCCGTCCCAACCCAACGTGCGAACGGAATTCAGCCAGGCAATCAGACAGATTTGAGCGGCGTTGAACGCCAAAAGTAACCAAACAACTTTTCCATCAGGCAAAACATCGCGCGCGTTGATTATCCGACCGCTCCGCCGCCATCCGGCAAAGCCCAGCGACAAACACAGCGTCGCCACTGTCCAACGCAAACCTGCTCCGGAAATCCAGAAACCGAAAATGAACGACGCGGAGGAAATCATCGCCGAACCCAATAAAAATGCCAGCGCTGGCAGTTCTGCTGCGCCCAATTGTTTTGGCTGTTTCGGCGTCAGCAACAGACTCAGGCCGAGTCCGCCCAGCATCAGAAAGAACAGGGCTACGGCGAGCAGTAAGAAATCCATTCCGAATCCTCTTTGACGGAAACAAGTTTGAGATGCTCGCCGAGTTGGGCGAGGACGGTGGATGACGGCAGCGGTTTGATTCGGTAAAGCAGCAGCCAACGGATAGGCTTTTCAGGGCGCGGCTTGAACAGCGGCGTGGACGGTTCTTTACAATGCAGTGCGCCCATTTCGCGCGGCCAGCCCAGACTGGCTATCGTGCGGTAAAGCAGTTCGGTTTCCGGTTGCCGATCCGGCGCGATGAACATGATGGCGTCTTTTTTGGGCAGATTGGAGAGGAATGCGAGAACTTGTTTCGACGGCTCCAGGAGTTCCAGTCGAAACAGATAGCTGTCAGTGGTGGCGAAGTCGCCACCGGCGGAACGCGCCGGCACTTGCGGCGCGGCGAGCGCGGTCAGATGTCTTCTGACTCGCGCCACATTGCGGCAACCCGTGGCGGCGAAGCTTTCAAGCAGCAGCAAACACGCGATGCCGATGGCCTGTAGATTGTTTGATTTCCGATTCGGGTTCATTTGCGCGGCGCAGTTTAGGGCGCGACCGGCGCGGCGTCAAAGTTTGACCAGGAAATCCCGGTCACTTGTAGCAACAGACATTTGCGGTTTCTGTGTATCCGGCAATTGCTGAACTCACAGACAAATAATACGTGCGGCACAGCTTGCCGCGTCCTCAGTTTGGTCAGATGTCGCGCCACAAACCTGCTTGGCGCAGGACAGAAGGTCTTGGGTTGGGCCGCCACTCGATGTCGCTCCGGCCTGAGCGTTTCGGCTTTATTGGTCCGGCACAGGATCACTCAGATGAAACTTTAGCAAGGCTTCCCAACTCTCCATCACTAACTTCCCAAAATACACTCGCAACTGCTCCCATAAGCTGCGTCGCGATTCCCGCCCTCGACACCTCTGATACAACCGATCCCCCAATTCCAACACCTGATGCGCGATAAAGGCCAGCAGGTTGAGCAGGTAAAACACCATTGAGAGGCCGCCTTCCCCGTGCCCATAGTTATGCTCCAACTCGTAGCCGTGATTCTTATGGACATTGAATTGCTCGTTCTCGATCTTCCACCGCGAACGTCCGATGCTCACCACCGTCGCCACGTTCTCCGCTCTCACTTCCAGATCCGTCACCCAGGCGTTGTGGTAGATCACTTTGCCGGCTTTGTTCCGCTCCCAGACTTCGACGAAGTTGACCGACACCTGGTCGCTTTGTGTCAGCGGCACCTGCGACGCAATCCGGTATTCAAAATAACGCCGCTTGGCCAGCGGCCCTTCCTCCCACCTCCCTTTCACACAGTGCCCCAAACGATCCAGGTCTTCCACCCATTCGTACAACTCCTGGTGCGAAGTCGGTTTGGCCACCAGCACGAAATTCATCCGCAGCGCTCGCAAGTCCAGAATGAACGGCTCATGCGCATACAAATCATCCCCCATCACGAGCAGCGACAACTGACGATGTTCCTGCCGCAGCCGTTCCACCAGCCGTTTGGCCGCCTTGAGTTCACAATCCTGCTTCTCCTGCCCGTCCGTATTGCGAACCTGCTCGGCATCCAAGGGCAAAATGTCGTGACTGCCCGCGCGCACCATCGTCGCCCCGACCACGACGTGAGAGTAGTGAATCTCGCCCGTTTTATCCTTGCGCCGCAAGCAGTGCTCACACGCAATCTTCGTCGAACTGAAGTACTGACTGCCATCCAGCGCCACGGTGTAATACTTGTTGCCGCCCACCTCCGTCACCAGACGAGCCGTCCAACCCGTTTGCCGCATCTTTTCAAAGACCTGCGGCAAGACACGACGCAAAGGAGCCAAGGCGGCGGGGTCGTCCAGTAACTGACGCATCTGCGTGTCGGACGGCACACTCTCAACACCAAACAGTCGCTGCAAATTGGATCGCCCTGTGTGCGATTCCATCCGCTGCTGGAACTGCAGCAGGTTCGGATGCTGGAAGAAGAACATCGCAAACCCACTCATCAATACATCGTGCAATTTCCAGGTGATGCGTTGCGGGTCTCGTTCATCCGGGACTTGTCGAAAGGCCGTGCGCAATAATTCTCGATAAGCTTCAAAGGTTAAATGTTGAAGAGGTCGCATGGCAGTAGTTTACGCACAGTGCGCAACGGCGTCATCCGTTTGACACTTTTTCCTGAGTTTCCGGCAAGCGCGGAAACTCATTTTCCTAACTCATCCCCTTACAATGACTTTCCGCCTAACCGAGAATTGCTGACGGCATGAGGAAAAATGGGGGTTGCTTAGTGAGACAAACACGATCGGCACAAGGGACGGCTGGTATAGACGCTTGGCTGAGAAGGGGGCAAAGTTGCAAGGGCATCGGCTTACTCGTACGGAAAAACGCGGGAATGAATTCAGCAAAACAAAAGATCAAGTACAGCCGCCCCACGACCAGATCGAAGGACACAATTCGCGGTAAAGGGAAGGAAATTCTGACACCATGTTGCTCAACCTCTGACGCGGTGCGAGCCAGGTTCACCCTTCCCAATAAAGTGTCACCGAGGCTCAGGAACTCGCATGGGCATCTCAGCGGAGCAGCATCGCAAATGGCAGATTTCAACCCAATGTGTCCGCAAATGTGTCCGCAAAGCAAAACGGGCACCATTAAGATGCCCGTAACTATATGATTCTAAAAATCGGGACGGCGGGATTCGAACCCACGGCCTCTTGCACCCCAAGCAAGCGCGCTACCAGGCTGCGCCACGTCCCGAAAGCCTACTCGAAAATCTAAATGCCAGATTAGAACTTACCGCTCCGTGAGGAAAATCTTGTCTTACAATTACAGAAATGACAACAAGCTTTTTTATTTGGATTCGTAATCTTGAACGAAATCTTTTGTAACATCGCGATTGAGGGTTGTCAATAAGTCCTCTGTCATCAATCTTAAGCGTTTCAGTGTGTCGCGTGACAACCTGGAAGCAGGGCCGTTGGGCGGCGGCGGGGCTGGGGGGTCGGTTGGCGGCGGCGGCAGGTAATCATTGCCCGAACCGGTTGAAGATGCGCCGCCTGAGACGATTTTCAGTTTGGACGAACTGCCACGGCCTTCTCCTGAAAGTTTGCGTTTGGCACCGGCAATGGTGAATCCTTCGTCATATAACAATTGCTTGATCCGCAGCGCCATTTCCACATCCCTGCGCCGGTAGCTGCGTTGTCCTGAGCGGTTTTTCTGCGGCTGTAACATTGGAAATTCCGTCTCCCAGTAACGCAGCACGTGCGCTTGCACGCCGAGGATTTCGCAGACTTCTCCGATCTTGAAGAAGAGTTTGTCTGGGATTTCCGGAATAGCCGGTTGCGGATTACTGAATGGCATTTGTCTGACTCTCGACTCTGGATTTTGTTTGTTGATCTTCCTGCCGTAAACGCGGCGCAATGTTACGGCTCGGTTTGCGAGAGTGTCAACGGCGTGGGCCGAGTATGTCGGGAATGGCGACATCCGTCAACGCAATCGTGATTCGGACTTTACCAGCATTGTCTTCATCCGGTTCGACTGTAATGTTGACCAGAGGTTTTGACAGATGAGTGTAGGTGTAAGTCTGTTCATCTTCGCTGGTCAGGTTAGTGTTGGAGTTCTTGAATTTTTCCTTGAATTTCCGGTCGTAAAACGCCTTCACGGCTTCCATTTTGTCGCTAGTAACCATGACGATGGCTTCGGTCGTCGGAACGCGAGTCTCTTCAATGACTTTTGCATTTGGATATTTGAAGTCTTCCAGTTGGGCGGAAGTTTCGCCGTCAGGAGCGGGCGGCGCGGGCGGGCGCGGGGGAACAGAAACTGGATTTTCCAGTTCCCCGGATGCTGCCGGCGTTGGAGCGGAATCTATGCCTGAACGCACTAAGAAAAACAGCATGCTTCCGGCAAGGAACACCAGCGCCAGGAACATCGCCAATCCGATCAACACCCATTTGCCGGTGCTTGATGAAGTTTGCGTGGGAACATGGTATTGAGGCGGCATGTGCGCCATTGGCGGACGGTAAAACGGCGAGGTATCTGGAGTTTGTTCTTCCAGCGATTGATTCGGCGCGTAAGGATATGCGCCGAACTGTGTGCCGTATTGGGGCGGAGCTTGCGGCGGCGCGTAATTTCGCGTCGTGGCAGAAGAGGCTTCGGTTTCATTGTACAAAGCCGAGCCGCATTGACGACAGAAACGCGCGGGACGGTCGGAAATATACCCGCATCTGGAACAGGGTTGCTGCATAATTACACCTCACACTGACTTTGAATCTTATTGGATGTTTCGTTTTCGAGTACGTCACCTGCCGGATTTTGTTCTTCTCGGATTGTGCGGCATCATCACGTAAGCATTCGGTGAAAGCAAGATTGGCATTCTTCACTCGATCAACATGAGTTTGAAAACGACTTCTTCTGATTTTCCCATTATATCTTCGTTGGATTTGACCGCCCGCCGGTTTTCCGAACGGCCTTTCGAGCCGCCTGCCTTGCTGCGCAATGGACACGCGATGACTATTCTAGGCACGCAACGCCCTCGACGCTTTTCCATCCATAATCACCCGGCGGAGCGCCGCGAATTTCAAACCGAAGCGGACACG
>CAZRXE010001567.1:0-9711 GCA_964603695.1 uncultured Heliomicrobium sp. | reverse complement strand
ATTGCAGAATGTTGAACGTGGTGCGGAAGGCCGCGCCCAGCCCGAAGTGTTCTGAAATACGCAAGCCGATGCTTTCGCCGAAAAAAATCAGCGTCAGCGCCGTCAGCACAAACACCGCCAAACCCAGCGTTAATTCGATGGACAGCAACTTTTCGCGCCAGTACGCCCGCGAAACCTTCGCGCCATAGGCTTTGTTGAGCGAGCCGATAATCGCTTCCATCCCGGAAGATGCCGCCCAGACCGCGATCAAAATGCTGAAGCTGAGCAAGCCGTGCCGGCGTTGGCTGATGATTTGTCGGAAGGTGTCATTGACCAGCACGTAAGCATCGTTCGGCAAGATGTGATTGAGCGCGCCGAACCAGTAATCCAGCGAATGCGGGATCGGCAAAAAGGCCAGCAGCGTCGTCATGAAAATCAACAGTGGAAACAGCGAAAACAGCCAGTAATAGGCCAACTGCGCCGCCCGCCCGAAAACCTCGTCCTCGAAAAGCTTGTCCCAAAGACGGCGAAGCGTGAACTTGGGAAGGGGAGATGGGGAGATGGGGAGATGGGGAGATGGAGAGACGGGGAGACTAGAAGAAGAGGGGGCAAAAGAATTTTTGTCTTCTTGCATCATCGTTTCTTTATCTTTCTGTCTCCTCATCTCCTTATCCCCCTTCTCCCAGTCTCCCATTCTCCCCGTCCCCTTTCATCACTTGATCTGAATCGTGACGCGGTTGGCGGGGACGCCGGCGGCGGTGACCAGGACTTCGACGCGGCGCGGGCCTTGCCCGGCCAGGACGGCTGGCAGTTCGACGTTGATCTGGTCGAGTCCGGCGAAGCTGCCTTGCGCGCCAGCGTAAAGAACGTTGGCCGGTTTGCCGTCAATGGTGATTGTGACGGCTTCGGCAACACCGTTGGCGTCAGTCGGATTTGCTGCGGGCGTGCGGCGGAAACCCGTGCCGTAAAGCACCAGAATGTTCGGTTTGCCATTGACAGTCACATCGAAGGGCGGCGATTGGAAGGTCACGCCGTCCACGGTAGCTTGGGCGGCGGCGTCGCCTTGTCCCGAAGCGTTAGCGGTGAAGAGCGCGGGCGCGGCGACAACAATTTGAATCGTGCCGAGCGCGAAGCTGTTTTGACCGTTACTGACCAAAATCGTTGCCGAACCGGGATCCACGCCGGCAGGAATCAGGAAGTTGATTTGCGACGGCGAAACGAAAAACAGCGGTGCGGGAAGGCCATTGACCGTCAACGTGGTGTCGGCCAGCGTCAGCGGCAAAGGCACAGATTGCGCGATTTCCACGCGCGGCGCGAGGTTCACGCCGAAAGCGGCAGCGATGGAATCGCCGGCCAGCGGCGCGTTGCGGAAGTCTGCGGCGTTAACGGCTGTCACTTGCGAAGCCTGCGCGATGCTGACAGTGACGGCTTTGGTATCCGTCAGGAAACCGTCATTGGCCGTGAACGTGATGTTGAAGCCGCGGCCAATGTCTGCGGCAGCGGGTGTCCATTTGAACGTGCCGCGCGCGCTGTTGTTGGTTTCGTTGACAGCGGCGAAACTTGCGCCGCTCGGCAAACCTTCCGCCGTAATTGTGATCGGCACGCCCGAACCCAAATCCTGCGCGGAAACGACAAAGGTCAGTTCGCGATTCGGCAACGCGATTTGCCGCGCCACCGGAACCGTCATCAGCGGCGGCTGATTCGGCGAAAGAATGGTGAAGCCGTCCAGTTTGAACCTCTCCACCGTGCGGCTGGTGGTCGTCCCGCCGGTGACGGCGGCAATGCCGCCGACGGCGTAAACGAATCCGCTGAGCGTTGTGCTGCCCAGGCGCGTACGCGCGGCGGGCAGATTGTAGGAACCGTCCAGCGTCAACCAGCGATTGGCGGCGAAGTCATAAGCATCAATCGCGCTGATCGGCACGCCGTTGCCGTCTTCGCCGCCGATCACCAGCCACAGCAAACGACCTCCGGCGTCCTGGGCCAGTGCGCTGAAGGTGTATTGATGCACGCGCGGCAGGTCTGCAATCGGCGACCATTTTTGCGTGGTGAAATCGAAAACCTCGCCGCTCACCAGTCCGCCCGGCGAGCCTATGCCGCCCGCCACGTAAAGCTTGCCGCCCGTCAGCACCGATTCGTGTGCGAAGCGAGCGGTACTCAACGGCGGCAGGGCGCTCCATTTGTTGGCGGCGATGTCATAAGCCTGCACGTTGGTGAAACCCGCGACTACTCCGTCGCTGCCCCCGGTCAGGTAAAGAATGTTGCGCGCGGAATCGGCCACCAGCGAATAAGCGTGAACGCCGGTGGGCGGCGCAGGCAGAGTGGCCCAGGTGTTGGCGGCAATGTCGTAAACGTACAGATTGCGTTCGATGGCCGCCGTCGGCGTGATGCCGCCGGGAATGTAAATCTTGCCGTTGATGGCCACAGCTTTGCCGGAATTAAACGCCGCCGGGATGGCCGCCAGCGGTTCCCAGGCTGGCGAAGCAGCCGCCGGATCAAGCCGCTGCACCGTCGTCACGGAACTGGAATTAACCGTCGTTGTGCGTCCAGCCAGCGTGTAAATATATTTGCCGTCGGTAGCCGTCGGCACGCGGTTGAGCGCGGCGGGCAGTTGCGTGGCGGTTTGCCAACGCGTGGCGATAGTGAAATCGGCGCTTGAAAAAGCCTCGGTTTCGGCGTTTTCGTCGTCAATGGCCAGCACGCGCAATCTGGCGGTGGTGCCGACGGCAACGGCTGGAACCGTCCAGTTGAAGGATTGGGCTTCACCGCCGACATCGGCGATGTTGGTGACAAGCTGCGGCGTGGTGTTGGTGCTGCGGTAAAGCCCTATGCGATGACGCGCCACGCGGCTGTTATCCGAAGACTGCCAGCGCAGCGAAACGGTCGCGCCAGTGAAAACCTGTTCGCCGCCGTTCGGCGACAAAACTTTGACCAGCGGCGGCGTCGGCACAGTGTAATTGAATGCGCCGGTAAGTTTCTTTTCCGCCGTCGCTGAATTTCTAACTGTTACATCCACTGCGCCGGTTGCCGCTGCGGCAGGCGTGATGACGCGCAGCGTGTTGGCATTGATGAAAGTTCGAGTGGCGGTTTGCGTGCCGAACAACACAGTGGTTTCCGGCGAAAAGTTAGCGCCGCTGATAATCACCGACGCACCTCCGCGAATGGAGCCGCTGGCAGGCGTCAGACTGACGACATCGGGCGCGTTGGTGACGCTGCCGTTGACGTAATAAGTAAAGGCATTAGCCAGCGTTTGTACGCCGTAGCGGGTTTCGATGCGGATGCTAGCCCTTCCGGCGGGTTGTGCCGGCGTGACGGCGGTCAGACTGGTGCTGCCCAGAGCGCGGACATTCGTCGCCGCCACGCCATTGAAAAACACGCGCACGTCGCCGGTTTCAGTGAAGTTCACGCCGCTGATGTTCACGGTGGTATTGCCGGCGGGCGGCCCGAATGCCGGCGAAACGCCCGTCAACATTGGCGCAAGCTGGCTCGGCGGCAGAATGAAGGCCGGGTCGGAAGAACGCGCGATGATGCGTATGTCGTCAATCGTCCAGCCGTCAGCCGTGGTCGTGACATTGGAATTAAGCCGGAAGCGGATGCGCGCTTTGGATTGCCCGGCCAGCGCGTCCAGTTTCAATTGCGCTTGAATGAAGCTGGATTGCGTGCCGGTGAAGGCCGCCGCACGTTTCCAGCTAGTGCCGTCGTCCAGCGAGAACTCGACAATGGCGTAATCGAAGCCGCTGGTCAGCGCGTAAGTGTGCGCAAAGGTCAGCGTCACGCCCGCCGCACGCGACAAATCAAACAGCGGCGAAACCAGCGAAGCATTCGTCCCCGCCACGTAATTCCCATTCGGACTGTCCGTCCAGGAACGCGTACCGGAAGCGGCTCTGGTTTCAGTGACGGCCCAGGTGTCCATCGGCGTGCCGGTCACGCTCCAACCCAAATTGCCTGTTTCGACGGTGTCTTCAAAAAAATTCTTTTCGCCGGCCACGTCTGCCTGCGCGGTGACTTGCGTGGCCGCGCCGCTGCCGTTGTTGGCGTCGTCGTAAATGACAGTGATTTTGTCGCGCGCCGCCAGCGAAGCTTGCAGCGCGCCGTCGCCCGGCGTAGTCGCGCCAGGAACCACGCGCAGGCCGGCGGTGTAGCTTCCCGCGAAAGTGCCGTCGGCGGTCAAGGTCAAGGTTTCTTCATCGCCGGTCACGGAACTGCGCACTTTGACGCGAACGGTTCCAGCAGCGTTTTGATCGCCGAGCGCGATTTGCACGGTTTCGCCCAGCAAATAGGCTTTTTGATTGAAGCGGATATTGCCCAGCGGACTGCAAAACGGCGGCAGATCGAAATCCTGTTGCGGGATGCCGTCGCGCGCATCCAGCGCAGTGGCGGAAAAACCCATTCCGCGTTTGGCGAATGCCTGCCACATAGTGCATTGATTCGTGCCGCCGTTATTGACCTTGTCGGCCAGCATAATGCCGTTGCGCGCGTCCAGGAACGAGGGCGCAGGCGAAGTCAGCTTCATGCCGTCAATCACCAATTGAATGCTTTGACGCTGGCCTTCCTTGAATCCGAGCTTGCGAATCAACTGCGCGCGCACTTCCATCAAGGCGTTGCACCAGATTTCGCCGACAGCGTGGACTTCCGTGTTCCGCGCGATGTCCCCGAAGCTGTACGGATAAACCGTCGTGCTGGTGCTGTAAGGAAAGCGGCGGACGCCGTTGACGAAATCGTTCAGCGCATAACCGCCGACAGCATACGTGCCGTCCAGGTTGTCGCCTTCTTTCAACAACAAAGCCAGACCGATGTAATCCGACCAGCCTTCGCCCATGCCGCCGCCCTGCAATCCGCTCAGACTTCTGACCAATCGCGTACTGGTTCCATGCGTCAGTTCGTGAAGGATGATGCCCTGATCCAGATCGCCGTCACGTTGAATCGGCCCGCCGGTGAACAGGTACATCTGCATGCGTCCCGGCGAACCATCCACAGAAGGCGAAAAGTTCGCGTTGTCCGTGCCGCTGCCGTCCTGGGCTTCGGCGCGAACGAAATCGCCGCCCTGTCCACCTCGCCCAAAATTGTTGACCTGATAATTTCCCGCCGCTTCGTTGAAGCCGAACAGATACAAAATGTCGTGGTAACGATTCGTCCAGTAAAACAGATTGGCCAGCGCCGATTTCTGATTGTCTTCGGTGGTCGGTTGCTGATTGAAATCAATCGGGAAAGAAAAGTTGCTGTCGGGAAAACTCAACCGCGGCGAATCGTCCGGCTGATTGTTGGCGTTGCGGTCCAGATAAGCGTCGGCGTTGTTGCTGGTGAAAGTCGTAGGCGATGCGCCTGCCCACCAATCGTTGTGCGGATCGTTGGCGGGATAAATCGTCGTGCCATTGAAAGGCGTCCCGCGAAACGGCAAATCTTCGCGCTGAACAATCGGCGGATTGTTCGTGACAAATGGCCAGTTCGGACGCGGGCTTTCGCCTGTGAAAACCAGACCGTGCGGATTCGGCTGAGTCTGCGCCGCGAACGGTAACGAGCGGCGGCTCACCTGAGAATTGGGATTCGAGGTTGGAGCGGAGCCGCTCGCGACGGCGCGCGATTCTGATTCGCTCCGCTCTGATCCGCCGTGTTCAAAGCAGTACCAGGTTTCGTTGTCGCGATAGAGCAGCGCGCCGTCTTCGGCGTCCACGACCATCAAATAAACGTCCGGCGTTTCCTGCAACCACATTCTGAATTCCCAGGCCAGCCGCAATTGATTGCCGGTCAGCGGAAAGTAGACCAACCGAGCGTCCACTTCGCGCTCGAATTTCGCGTGCGCCAAACGTTGCCGCTGTTCGCGTCCGGCGGCGGCGGCGTTGATTGAACTTTCGCCGGTCAGTTCCAGGTCGGCGTAACTCGCGGCTTTGCGCAAGGCTTCGCTCACGTTCAGACGCGGGCGCGAAGCATTCGTCTGATTGGCCGCCGCCGGAATCAATTCGCCGCCGCCGGCCAGCAGCGCGCCCGCGCGGTCGAAGTGAAAGGAATAATCGCCTTGAAACACGTCAATGCCGTTGACCTGTTGTTGCAGCGTCAAATGCGTCACGCCGTTGTGATCGGTGCGATAGCGCCGCGAAGTGCGCAAGCCGTCCACCTCGCCGGCCTGCAAGCGAAACAGATCGTCGTTGCGTTTCAAAAACTGCCGAGCCGTGGCGTCGGCGTCGCCGCCGGGCGCGCTCAATTCCTGGGTGTAGCTGTACACGCGGCTGGGCACGCCGGTCAAATTGCTGAATTGCAATTGTGCGCTCGGACGTTCGCGTCGCAAACGCGAATCGCGCGCGGCGATAAGCGTGCGGCCTTGCACTTCATTCAGCTTCAAATTTTCAGAATCGGCGGGAAGCGTGCGGCTCAGATTGGCGCGAATGTCGAAATCTTCCTGACGGCGAGGGCGGCGCGGCTGTTGTTGGTTGGCCTGCACAGCGGCTGGCTCTGGCCGGCGTTGCGCCGCGACCGAAAACACAAGCGAGAAAATACTGAGAACTATGACGAGGGTGACAAGGGATCGAGTTTTACTATTCATTGAAGAGTGTTTCCGACGGTTAAGGCGCACGGAAGGCGCTGAGTTGACGACAGTGCGGTCCCGTAGACCGGCAAATGTTTTGAGTTTTAAAATTTGGAATCCGCCCGGTTGGGACTGCCGGATTCTAGCCGAGAAGGAGTGAAAGTTTGAAGTGTTTCAGAATTGTTGCCAAGTCTGTTACCCAGCAAAGAGCGACCGTCCTGGGGCTATGTCTTTCAGGAAAATTATTTCTGGGTGACAGGATTGACAGGACTTTTTTCAGGATTAACACGACCATCTAACATCCTGAAAATCCTGGAACAAATCCCGATAATCCTGTCGCTGGTGATTCCTGATTTAGCCGAATGAAAGAAAGTCTTTTTCTTGAAGCCTATAAAAGCGGCGTCGGCAGGCGACTTTGACACCCCACGGTCGCGCCCATAGAATGCCGCTTCTTTCGCATCCAACATCCCGAACTTCAACACTCAAACAAGAAACCTGATGAGCATCACTCCTGATTTTCTGGCAATTTTGCGTTGCCCGTTTTGCAAAGCGAAGGTCGAACTGAAGCCCGACGGCACCGGTTTGAAATGCGAAAGCTGTCATCGCGTTTATCCGATTCGCGACGACATCCCTGTCATGATTATTGACGAAGCCGTGATCGAAGACTAAAACGCAAAGGCGTAACTCGACCGGTAACACACATGTCCGCCCCTCTCTTCCAACAATTGCCGCCACATTCGCGCGTGCTGTTCATACGGCTACGCAATCTGGGCGAAGCCGTGCTCGACACCGCTAATCTGCGCGCGCTGAAACGGTTCCGTCCCGATCTGCAAATCGCCACGCTGGTCGAAGCGATTTACACTGACCTTTACGCCGCCGACCCGGACATCGAAGCCATTCCCTTGCTGCGCGACACCGACGAAAAACGCAGCACCTTCACGGCGCGACTGAGCGTCATCAAGGACATTCGTCAGCGCCAGTTCGCCGCCGTCATCAACCTGCACGGCGGGCCGACCAGCGCGCAACTAAGCTTTGCCAGCGGCGCGAAACACCGCGTCGCCCCCGCGCACTTTCGCAACAGCTACGCTTACAATCTGCGCATTCCGGCGGTGGACGACATTTTGAATCAACCCGGCGCGAGCCAAAAACTTCATACGGTTGAAAACCAGTTCGCTGAATTTCGCTGGCTGGGTTTGCCCGGCGAAACGCCTTTGCCCACACACGTGTTCGTCGCGCCGGCGATGCAGGAATCAGCCCAGACCAAGCTGGGCGCGGCGGGAATTGATCTGGCCAAGCCCTATGCAGTGTTCGCGCCAACCAATGAGTTTTACACCAAACGCTGGATGCCGGAACGGTTCGCCGAAGCTGCCGAAAAGTTGATTGAACGCGGCTTCCAGATTGTGATGACCGGCGCGCCGACGCCGGAACAAATGGCGCAGCTAAAAGCCGTGCAGGCCGCAACCAAGCGAAAACTGTCGAGTTTGAGTTCGCTGGGCATTGGCGAATTGGCGGCGGTGATTGCGGGCGCGAAGCTTTTCGTCGGCAATGATAGCGGCCCTGCGCATATCGCCGCCGCCGTCAAAACACCGCTGGTGGTGCTGTTCGGCCCGGCCAGTTCCGTGCGTTGGCGACCGTGGCGCGCGCAGTCGGAATTGGTGCAGAACTATTTCGCCTGCAATCCTTGCTCAATGTACAAATGCGAGGCATTCGACGAACCGGAATGCATTCGCTCGATTGGTTTGGCACAGGTGATGGGCGCGGTTCAGAAGGTTTTAGGCGGCGGCTGATTGAGGCGATTTCCCGGCCAAATGCTTTTCGATCATTTTCTTCAACTCTTCAAATTCAATCGGCTTGCTTAAAAAATCCGTGGCCCCGCTGGCCCGCACTCTGTCCAAAGTCTCCTCCGCGTCGTAGCCGGAAACGATGAGGATCGGCAAGGTTTGAAATTCCGCGTGCCGACGGATTTCGCGCGTGGCTTGCAGGCCGTCCACGGCTGGAAGCGAAATGTCCATCAAAACCAGATCGGGTTTATCAAGCAGTGTGCGGTCAATGGCCTCCTGGCCGTCGCGCGCTTCGATGGCTTCATACTTGCTGAGCTTCAACATCAGTTTCAGCGCGATGCGATGATTGTCGTCGTCTTCGGCGATCAGAATCCGGGCTAAAGTTTGCGTCATATAGATCTTTCCAACAGGTGTTTACGCGGCGCGGTGGCCGGTGGGGAAAACATCAATTTTTCCGTGGACATGAAATGGATCGGGATTGAGAAAGCGTTTGAACGGCGGGCATTTTAACAGCGGCGCAAGAACGCGACAAGACGGCACGCGGCGCGCGTTTCAACTGCGCGAAGTCCCTGTGTGAATTGAGATTAACTTCTTGTTTTGCTAGCATACGTGCGCTGATTCGGCGGAAAATAACAATCAAAAAAACATCCCCTCCAAGTCTCCCTTGTTTCACAGTGTGAAACGATGAATGGAACAATGACAGACCCAGGCTCAAACGTTTTGCCCAACGCGCTGCTGATTCTGTGTCAATGCGATGGTCGGATTGCGACGGCGGATACGGAAGCAGCGCGATTGCTGAGCGGCGCTGCAACGTCCGCACCGACGATTTCGGATTTCGCGGCAAAGGCCGGATGCCGGGACTTGGTACCGATTTTTGAACTGTTTGCCGTCGGCCAACAACCGTCGGCGAAGACTGTCGCAGTTTGCGGCGCTTCCAATTGCGAAATCACGCTGCGACGGCTTGATGGAGTTCAGTCGTCGGCGTGGATTGCTGTCGAACTGATTCCGCTTCCGAAGACAGCTCGGGAGCAACAGGCGTTGTTGGAAGTCGGGCGCGCGACCAGTCGCCTGCTTCACGATTTCAAAAATCAGATGAGCGGGTTGAAGCTTTATGCCGCTTACCTGAAAAAACGCTTTGCCGGCCGTGAAGACCTGGCCGAAGGATTGGAAATCGCCGATAAGATCGTCCATAGCCTGAATGAAATGACGGAAAATGCCGCATTGATAGGCAAACTGACGCAGCCCATGGAAGTGAAATTGGCGGAGGGAGATTTGCCGGCACTTGTTCAACAAGTCGTTCAGAATCTATCGCCGCAAGCCGCCGCGCGCGGAGTCGAAATAGTTTTGAATTCCGCGGCCCTTCGCCTGCCGCTGGATTTGCAGCAGATGATGCTGGCTCTCAAGTCGTTGCTGGCGCAGGCTGTTGAAGCTTCA
>CAZRXE010001566.1:0-5071 GCA_964603695.1 uncultured Heliomicrobium sp. | reverse complement strand
GATGTCCAGCATGAAGATGAGTCAGAGTATCGGTATCGAGCAAGCGCATAATCAGGAGTCGGCTTCGGCTGTTTCGGTTTCCGGGCGCTGGCGAGCTTGGTAGATTTGCTCGCGCAATTCCGCCAGCGTTTCATCATCACTGAGCGCGCCGGCCTGTTGCAGCAACAACTGACGGCTGTCCTGGGCGCGAAGCCAGTCGTCAATGGCAGATTTTAGAAAGCGCCAGGTATCTTCGATGTGGCGTCCGGGAATCCGCCCTTGCGCCGCTTGCCGACTAACGATTTCAATCGGTAAGCGCAGGTAAGAAGCTGTTTCTTCCAACGTCAACACATTGGGCATTGTCGAATGATTCATACATTTTCCTCCGGACAGAGATTCTAAAACAGGCTTGATATGAAAGTCGGCTTGAAATCGGATATTAGTTGAATCGGTTCCAATGCGCTTTGTTTGATGCGCTCTTTCAGCGCCGCACCTTTCGGGAACAATCGTGCGATCTCGCGACTGAACTCGACTTCTGCTGCTTCGTTCCGCGCAAGGTAGTCGTCAAGCTCAGTTTGATGATCGAGGTAATAAGCAATTGCGGCGTATACCTGACTGAGTGAAAGCGCGGGAAAAGCGTCTTGAATGGATTCAGGCGAACGGCCTTGCTGGAATTTGTAAATGATCGAATCCAGCGCCACACGCGAGTTTTTGATACGGTAAACCTGATCTTGTTTTTCGATGTACTCGTTCGGCATAACTTCTCCTTTCACGAAGGATTCTAAAAGAATGAAGAATATATCCCAAACATCACGACGTAACTTTTTGCGAGGCGCGGGCGTGGCGCTGGCCTTGCCCTGGTTGGAGTCCTTGCCGGTTTTGGCGCAGGACGGCAAAGCAGTCAGCAGTAAACCGCCGCTGCGTTTTGCGCACCTGTTTTTTTCCAACGGTGTCGAACCGATTCATTGGTGGGCGAAAGGCGGCGGCGCGGCGATGGAATTCGGCAAGGCCGCCGAACCGCTCGCTCCGATTCGCGAAGACATCGTTTTTCTGCGCGGGCTGTATCACCAGAAAGCCTTTGTTTCGACCAGCCCGCATTTGGGACGAATGAATCTGTTGTCGGGGCAGCCGGTCAGCCTCGATCCGAAGGAGATTCGCGTCGGCACTTCGTTCGATCAGGTCTTGGCCTCGCACATCGGCAATCGCACTGCCGTGCCGAGTCTGGTGCTGGGCATTGAGCCGAACGAGCTGCGATTGGAAGACGGGCTTTCGATGATTTACGGCTCGAACATTTCCTGGGTCTCGCCGAGCAAACCGGCGACGAAGGAAATTTATCCGTCGCGTACTTTCGATCAATTGATCGGCGATCCGAAAGGCCGTCAGCTTGACCGCAGCATTCTGGACGCCGTGTTGGCCGAAGCGCATTCGCTGCAGCCGAAGGTCAGCACAAGCGACCGCCGCAAGCTCGACGAATATCTGGAATCCATTCGCGACATCGAAAAACGTCTGGATCACGCGTCAAAGGAAGAGCGATTAGAAGGCTGGAAGCCGACACTGAAGCAGCCCGATATGCCGCGTCCGGGCGAACAGCTTCCGCAAAACGTGCCGGAACACATAAAGCTGATGCTGGATTTGATCGTCCTGGCATTTCAGATGGACAAAACGCGCTTGGCGACCTTGATGCTCAACAACGATCTTTCGCAGATGAACTTCCGCTTCATCGAAGGCGTGCGCGGCGCGTTGCATCTGGATTTGACGCACAACGGCAAAGCGCCTGAAACCGAAGCGATGTACCTGAAGACCAATCAATTTCACATCCAGCAATTCACTTACCTCGCGCAGCGCCTGAAAGCCATTGACGAAGGCGGCACGTCGCTGCTGGACAATTCCGTGCTGATGCTGGCGTCCAGCTTGTTCGACGGCGACGCGCACGGCGCGGATCAATTGCCGATTGTGCTGGCCGGCAAAGCGGGCGGCGCGCTGCAGACCGGGCGCATTCTGGATTACCTGGACAAAGGCAACGACAACCGCCGCGCGTGCAGTTTATTTTTGTCGCTGATGGACGTGATGGGCGTGTCGCTGGATCGCTTCGGCGATGCCGACAAACGGTTGGCGGGATTGACTGCCAACGCGGCTTGAATTGCAGGTTTTCAGGCTCACGGCGGAGGTGTTTGTGGCGCAACATCAGGCTTTAACGGAAATTCTCAGTCTAGACCCAGAGCGCGATCATCAGCGGATTATGTTTCTGTGCGCCGCGCACGAATTTCCTTTCGATATGGTGCGCTCGCTGGAATTCGCGCTCTTCCGCACCTTCGCCGTGTCAAGCATCGCTTCGCTTCTGGATCGGACGGGCGAATTCCGGCAGCTCGGGCAAAAGCGTTACGATGACACAGACCTCATCATGAGCCAGATTTACGAGTTCGGTTATGACAGCGAACGTGGCCGAAAAGCCCTGGAGCACATGAACAACATTCACGGACGCTTCAAAATCGCCAATGACGATTTCCGCTACGTGCTGTCCACGTTCATTTTCGAGCCGATTCGTTGGATAGACCGTTTCGGCTGGCGACGGATGGTCGAGCAAGAGCGGATGGGGCTATTTTATTTCTGGCGCGAAGTCGGCAAGCGTATGCACATCGAAGACATCCCTGAAAGTTTCGAAGCTTACGAACGCTTCAACGTCGAATACGAACAAACGCGCTTTCGCTACTCCGACGCTGCTCGTCGCACCGCCGAAGCCACACGTGACGTGTTTTTGTCCTGGTTGTTGCCGAAACCATTGTGGAAATTGGGCGAGCCTTTCGTGTATGCGTTGATGGATGACAAGCTTTGCACGGCGTTTGGTTTTCCGAAACCTTCGCCGGTAATGCGCGGCTTGGTGGAAGGCACGTTGCGGATGCGCGCTCGTCTGGTTCGCATTTTGCCGGAACGCCGCCGACCGTTTTCGCGCAGCGAAATGCGGCATCGCAGTTACCCGCAAGGTTATCGCACTGAAGAACTCGGACCGCCGCTGCCGCCTGAAATCAGGCATGAAGTCTGACCTAACGCAATCTTGACTTGACCGGTTGCGGAAGCGTGGGCTACCTTTCGTGCGTCTTCATCAAGACACATAACATTCGATTTACAAATCAGACATTTTCCGGTTGGCAGCGCCTACAGAATAGCTACCCCGGTTGAAAAAAAGCGCCCGGTAGAAGGCGCAACTTCCATCAAGAATCCGGCCAAACGGCTATACCAGCAGGGATGAAATCAAGCGCAGTTTCGTTTGTCTTGCTTTGAGCAAACAGGCATTGAGTAGTTCGCCCGCTCAGAGTCTTTCTTACCCCCATTTTCAATTGAGAGGGAAACCCATGTCGAAACCCAATACTTTCCGTTTTAGCCATGCGCTACTGCTTGTCGTAGCCTTGATGGCGGTGATGAATTCCGCCTTGTTCGCGCAATCGGCTGTGACAGGCGCAATCAGCGGCACCGTTAGCGATCCGGCGGGCGCGGTAATTTCAAACGCCACCATCACCATCAAGAGCGTTGGAACCAATAAGGAGCAAACCGCTACCACGACGGGCGAAGGATCATTCAAATTCAGCAACCTGCAACCCGGCACCTACACTGTGGCAGTTACGGCTCCGGGTTTTGCCGAATTCAAGTTGACTCAGGTGGTTGTCGAAGTTGGTCGCGCCACCAACGTTGAGGCAGGCATGAAGGTCGCCGGTTCGGGCGAATCCGTGCAGGTCATTGCCGATGCCGGTCTGGTCAACACCGAAAACAAAGAATTCACGTCCAACATCAATCAGACCTCGATCAACGAATTGCCGATCAACGGACGCCGCTGGTCGAATTTCGCCATTCTGACGCCGAGCGTGGTGCCGGACGGAAGCTTTGGATTGCTGAGTTTTCGCGGCATTTCCGGCCTGCTGAACAACAACACTGTGGACGGCGGCGACAACAATCAGGCGTTCTTCGGCGAAGAGCGCGGCCGCACGCGCATCAGCTATTCGATCAGCCAATCGGCGATTCGCGAATTTCAGGTCAACACCTCGAACTACTCCGCCGAATATGGCCGCGCAGCGGGCGGCGTGACCAACGCCGTAACCAAGAGCGGAACCAACGACCTGCACGGCGATGCCTTCTATTTCCAGCGCAACAACGAATGGGGCGCGCGCAATCCGCTGGCGTTCCAATCCGTGTTGAACAACGGCGTGGCCACCACCGTCGGCATCAAACCGGAAGACGTGCGCCATCAGTTTGGCGGCACGCTGGGCGGGCCGATCAAGCGAGATAAGGCGTTTTTCTTTTTCAGCTACGATCAGCAGAAACGCGATTTTCCGGGATTGGGCATCTTTACCAGCCCAACTTATTTGAACACTGTCAATCGCACTGCGCTGACCGCCGCGCCTCGCAATCTGACCACTCAGCAAATTGACGATACGCTGGCCTTTTTGAATTCGCTGACCGGAACCGTGCCGCGTCGCGGCGATCAGTTGTTGCTGTTGCCGAAGATTGACTGGCAGATCAACAATAAACATACGTTCACGATGAGTTACAACCGCTTGCGCTGGGATTCTCCGGCGGGCATTCAAACGCAGGCGACCAACACACGCGGACGCGCCAGCTTCGGCGACGATTTCGTCAAGGTAGATTCGGGCACGGCTCGTTTGGTGTCCACACTGACGCCGAGGATCGTCAATGAATTCCGCGTCCAGATCGCGCGCGATTTCGAGTTCCAAATCAGCCAAACGCCGCTCGCGGGCGAACCCCGAACCGCGCTCAACGGCAGCGCGCCGGACGTTTTCCTGACCAACGGCATCGAGTTCGGCAAACCGACCTTCCTGGAACGTCCGAAATATCCTGAAGAAAAGCGCCAGCAATTCACCGACAACGTGACCGTTTCGATGGGCGCAAACACGCTGAAATTCGGCGCGGACTTCAACCGCGTCAACGACATTTTGCTCAACTTGCGCAACGAGAGCGGCGCATATTCTTACAACAACATCAATGACTTCATCATTGATTACGTCAACTGGAAATCGCCGCTGGCCGCCACCGTAACCTGCGTCAACAGCACGCGCACTCGCGGCAAGTGCTACACCGGCAA
>CAZRXE010001565.1:0-2117 GCA_964603695.1 uncultured Heliomicrobium sp. | reverse complement strand
AGCACCTGTCCCAGATTGTCGTGAATCTCGCGGGAAATATGCGTGCGTTCTTCTTCGCGTATGCTCTCCAAGCGGGCGGAAAGGGCGCGCATTTGTTCATGGGATTCGGCCAGGCGTTGTTCGATCTGTTTACGTTCCGTGATGTCCAGAATAATGCTGTCCCAGACCAGCTCGTCGTCCTGGCCGCGCCTGTGCAGACTGAAATTGGCCAGCGTCCAGATTGGCGAACCATCCTTACGCTTGACCAGTCGCTCGTAATTTCTCAAACGACCGTGCCGTTTCAATTCATCGATCAGTTGTTGGCGTTCAGCCGGGTTGAAATAGAAATCGGTGGCGTAATGCCGCAGCAATTCATCGCGCGATTCACAGCCGAAAATCTTGGCCATCGCTTCGTTGCACTCCAACATTCGGCCGTCCAGGCTTGACCGTGAAATTCCCGCAAAGCCGTGCTCGAACAGCAGCCGGTAACGCTCTTCGGATTCCTGCAATGCGCGGGCGGTGCGCAATCGCTCGGTGATGTCGTTGACGATCACCAGCAGGTGCGGGCGGTTTTCCAGCATCATCACCTCCGCCGAACACAAAAACTCGTGGATTTCGCCGGCTCTCGTGCGAAGTTTGATTTCCAGGTCGCGCACGGATCCCCGCGTGTAAATAAGTTCGCGAACCAGCGCCTGTTGCTCCTTGTCCGCCCAAAAACCCAACTCATCGGAGTCACGTCCGATCATGTCTTCCGCCGTCCAACCGGAAACGCGAATCAATGCTTCGTTGACATTGACGATCCGGCGGTCGGCCAGTTCGAAGATCACCATCGGCAAGGGACTGGCATTGAAGGCCTGGGCGAAACGTTCTTCCGAAGCGCGCAACGCATCTTCGGTCAATTTGCGCTCCGTGATGTCCGAGAAAGAACTGACGACTCCGTAAGGCTTCGTTTCGCCTTCGTGAAACAAGGGCTGCGAGTTGATCGAAATCCAGCGCAACTCGTCGTTGGGAAGATGAATTCCCATCACCACGTTCGAGCAAGGTTGCCCCGTGCGCAATGTGAGTACCGCCGGATGCATCTCTCCGGGAAAAAGCGAACCGTCTTCGTGAATGGCGCGCCAGCGCGGATCGAACGAATCCCGTTCCATCATCTGCGCCTCTGTCAATCCCAGTATGCGTTGTGCGCTGGCATTCATCGCCAGAATCACAGCATTCGCGTCCTGCAAAACAACGCCTTCATCCAGCGAACTGACCAACGAACGATACCGCGCTTCAGATTGCCGCAAAGCATCGGCAGCGTTCTTGCGCTCGGTTACGTCACGAAAATTAATGGCTATGGAGCGAACGCTCGGCTCCTCAATCAGATTGGTCAGGACGGATTCGATCCAACGCCAGGAACCGTCCTTGTGTCTGACGCGGTAAACAGCAATAGCGCTTTGCCCAGGCTGCCGGCTTAGAAGTTCCAAAAGCCGTCTGAGCGACAAAACATCGTCAGGATGAATCCTGTCTTGAGCGGGCTTGCCGATGACTTCATCAACTTCGTAACCCAGAATGGTCGTCATCACCGGGCTGGTGTAAGAGATCGCGCCGTCCAGGCCGAGCAACGAAATGCCTTCGCCGCTGCGTTCGGTCAGAGCGCGAAATCTGGCTTCGCTGGCTTGCAGCTTTTGTTCGGCGCGAGCGCGTTCAATGGCAAGACTGGCCAGATGCGCCAGCGATTCGATCAATCCTAATTCGCCGGGTTCGGGCGTGCGCGTTTCGCGGTAATAGACGGCAAAAGTTCCCAACACCTGCCTGGCGGGAGAAAAGATCGGCACTGACCAGCAGGCACGCAATCCATGGTCGAGCGCCAGATCGCGATAATCCGCCCAGAGTGGATCGCCAGCGATGTCCGCCACTATGACCTGCCGCTTGATGTAAGCCGCCGTGCCGCAGGAGCCCACACTCGGTCCAATGGCCACACCGTCAATCTGACGCATGTACTCTTCCGGCAAACTGGGTGCCGCGCCATGACGCAAGCGTTCGCCGGCTTCATCTAATAACAACACGGAGCAGAATGACCCCGAAGAGTGTTGTTCGAAGAGGCTGACAATGGCGTCCAGCGCCTGCTTCAGCGGCGCGCCGGCGGCGACGACCTC
>CAZRXE010001564.1:0-7077 GCA_964603695.1 uncultured Heliomicrobium sp. | reverse complement strand
GGCGACAAGGTGACTTGCACCTGCCGGGCCATGTTCAGTTCCTGTTCGAGGTTTTTCTTTTCCTGCTCTTCGTGCATCAGCCGCACGCTTTCCAAGGATTTGGTCGCTTCGAAGGCCAGCGATTCCAGCAGCTTCAAACTGGTTTGCGTCAGCGTACCGCCGGCCACGTTGCTGTCCACGTAAAGCACGCCGATCACGTCGCGCTTCAAAATGGACGTGGCGTCCATGTTTTCAGTCATTTGAAAGCGTCGCAGCGGGATGCAGGCGATGGCGCGCAGCGAAAGATTGCGCACGCTGTCGCGCGAAACGCCGGTTTGGCGACCGCCGTCGTTGATGATGACGCTGAGGTTTTGTTTGAAAGCCTCTTCGACCACCGAGCGGCTCATCTCGAATTCATTGCCCTGAATCCAGTTTCGATTGCGGTCGCGGGCGACTTTGAATTCCAGATTGCCCGCCGTATTGCGCAGCATCAGAAAGCCGCGTTCGGCCTGCGTAATTTCAATCGCCGCGTCCACGATCAGACAGAGTACGTCGTCCGGCGTCATCGAAAATTTGAAAGCCTGATTGACTTCGACGAAGCGGGACAGCTTTTGCAGCTCTTCGTTGGCCGAGGCGATGGGCGGACGGTCTTGCGAGGGCGGCGAGATGGTCAGGCGCGGCGTGCTGTCGAAAATCGCGGACGCTCTTTCAATTGTGTCGTCCAGGAAAAAGATTTGTTGTTCATCATCGCCGCCGATGCGCAGGCGGTCTTGATGCTGAAGCGCGCAACGCTGTACGCGCTGTTCGTTGACGAAAGTTCCGCGTTTGCTACCGACATCCACCAGAACGTAGCAATCCTCTTCGTAAATGATTTCCGCATGCTGGCGTGAAACCGTATCGGAAAGAAGTTGCAGGTCGTTTTCCGCCTTGCGCCCGATGGTGAAGACACGTTTGTTGAGCGGGATGAACCGCGTCACGCCAAACCGATTGACGATTTTCAGTTGCGCAGGTTTTTGCATAAAGATGAAGGCGTAAGGATGAAGGAGGAAAGATGAATTACTCATCCTTCATCCTTGCGGCCTTCCTGCTTCAGAAGGATGAAATCGCCGCTTTCTCGTCCTCGAAGGTTTCCAGCACGGAAAGCAGTCCGGTGATTGAAAGAAGTTGCCGCGCCATGCGCGAAGGTTTGAGCACCTTGAGCTTGCCGTTCGCTTCCTGGACGCTGGTGTAAGACTTGATCATTGCGCCGATGCCTGAACTGTCAATTGTCGGCACATCGGCCAGATTGAGCAGCATCAGTTTGCGCTCTTCGGCCAATAACTGCTTGATGATTTCGCGTAAACTCTCTTCGCTTTTGCCGATGATGAGGTTACCGCTCAGATCAATGATCGTGATGTTACCGCTGTTTCTGATGTGGATTTCCATCTACCTTTTCCTGTAGTTCGGTCTGCAAATTTTGTCTTGTCGCTTGGGGACCGGACGCTTTCCTTGTGAATGCGGGCGGGATTATAGCGCAAAACTCAGCGCGGCAAGGTGAAGGAAAAACAGCTTCCTTGCCCGGCTTCGCTTTCAACGCCGACTTCGCCGCCGTGCAATTCAATGATGTGTTTGACGATGGCCAATCCCAAACCGGTTCCTTTGACGCCGGATTCTGTGCTGGATTGGACTTGAAAGAATTTGTCGAAGATGTGCGGCAAGGCTTCCGGCGGAATCCCGCGCCCGTTGTCAGCGACGGTGAAGCGCACGAACGGCGGCGCGCTTTCCGCGAAAACCGTCACCTGACCGCCCGGCGGCGTAAATTTGATGGCGTTGGAAATCAGATTGGTCAGGACTTGTTCAATGCGCCGGCCATCGCAATTCACTTCGGGCAAATGATGATCGGTTCCGTTTTTCAGCATCACACCGGCTTGCGCGGCAACAGCAGCTAGTTGCTCGACGACGGCGCAAACAAGCAAATGCGGATTCGCCGGTTCGCGTCGCAGCCGCATCATTCCGGCTTCCATCTTCGACAGATCGAGCAGGTCGTTGACCAATTGCCGCAAACGCTGCGCAGCCAGCGCGATTTGCCGCAGGTGTTCGGATTGTTCGGCGCTCAATTCGCCGTAGACGCCAGCTTCAAACATCTCAGTGATGCCGCTGATGACCGTCAGCGGCGTGCGCAATTCGTGCGTGACCATCGAAAGAAAAGCGTCCTTCATCCGATCCAGTTCTTGAAGCTGCGCGTTGGCGTGGGTGAGCGCTTCGTTCATCAAGAGGACTTCCCGCTGCGATTCCTCCACCGTGCGTAAAAAGCTCGCTTCGACTTCAGCCAGCCGCCGTCGCAATAAATCGCGTTCGCCGCGCAAACGTTGGTTTTCTTCGTGTTGTTTGTCCATGTTGAGTTGCGGGGTGAGTTGCGGAGCCGCGATCTTACATTGGCCGACGATCTTCGTCACGAAAGCCGTTGCCGGCTTGTAACCAAACATTCGTGAATTGCCGGATTGACCGTCGAAGAAATGGCTTTTATAGTCCCTCGCCAAAAGGTCTGACCAAATCTCGAAAAGGAAGACGAATACGAATGAAACTCAAGCGAAGATTGCTCAGCGTTGTGCTGTTGTGCGCTTTGGCCCAGGGGCTGCTGGCGCAGGAACACATTCCGCAGAACGCTAAAAACCCCTTTGCCGGAAATGCCGCGGCGATTGCCGCCGGTGCGCGGTTGTATGAGCAAGCCTGCCAATCCTGTCACGGCGGCGAAGCCAAAGGCGGCGAACGCGCGCCTGCCCTGAACAGCAGTTTTCGGCGCGGGAATCTCGACGGCGAAATCTTCCTGAACATCCGCAACGGCGTTCCCAGCACGCAGATGCCGCCGTTCAAACGATTAACCACCGAGCAGGTCTGGCAATTGGTCAGCTACATTCGCAGTTTGAGCGCCTCGGCGACGCCGAACACTGAAACCGTTGCGGGCAATTTGCTCGCGGGCGAACAGCTCTTTTTCGGCAAAGCCAATTGCGCGGCCTGTCACGAAATCAATGCGCAAGGCGCGAGCGTCGGACCGGATTTGTCCGCCGCCGGGAAGCTTTCGGCGGATGTCTTGCGGCAAAAGATTCTCGATCCGGCGACCAGTACGAATCCGAATCAGCGTGGGCGGCGTCGGACGCCGGGCGGCGTTGTTGTCGTCAAAACCAAAGACGGACGTGAACTGCGCGGCCTGCGGCGCAGCGAAGACACCTTTTCACTGGTGATGGTGGACGCCGCGGGCAAGCTGCATTTGCTCGAAAAAAAGAATCTGGCGGAGATTCGCACCGAAGCTGGTTCGCTGATGCCCGCCGATTACGGCCAAAAACTTTCCGAAGCCGAGATTCAAAACCTGGTCGCTTATTTGAAATCCTGCGCCGGGCGCGATTTCGCGAAAACCGCCGAAGCCGACATTCCCGGCGGCTTGAGTTACGAACGCATACGCAACGCCAAAGCCGAACCGCACAACTGGCTGACCTATTGGGGCGATTACGCGGGCAGGCATTTTGCCGATTTGAAGCAGATCAACACGACGAACGTGGCGCAATTGCAAACGCGCTGGGCGGCGCAAATGCCCGGCGACACGTTGCTGGAAACGACGCCGCTGGTTGTTGACGGCGTGATGTACACCAGCGGAATGCCTGGCGATGTTTATGCTCTAGACGCAAGGTCGGGTTTGGAAATCTGGAAGTACTCGCGCAAGCAAAAAACAGTCAATCCGTTTGAAAGCAATCGCTTCAATCGCGGCGTGGCCGTGCTGGGCAATCGGGTCTTTTTCGGCACGCTGGATTGCGTCTTGATCGCGTTGGACGCGCGCACCGGGCAGCCGCTGTGGGAAGTGCAGGTGGCCAATACGATGGACGGATTCAGCATCACTTCGCCGCCGCTGGCCATCAAAGACAAAATCATCGTCGGCGTGGCGGGCGGCGAATACGGCGTGCGCGGCTTTCTGGACGCTTACGACGCGAAGACAGGCAAACGGCTCTGGCGGTTTTACTCCACGCCCGCGCCGGGCGAACAGGGCAACGACACCTGGAAAGGCGACACCTGGAAAACCGGCGGCGGTGCGACTTGGCTAACAGGCAGTTACGATCCCGAACTGGATTTGCTTTATTGGACAATCGGCAATCCGGGGCCGGATATGGACGCCGAGGTTCGCAAGGGCGATAACCTCTTCACCGATTGCATCGTCGCGCTGGATCCGAACACGGGCAAGCTGAAATGGCATTACCAAACCACGCCGAATGACGATCACGATTGGGACGCGAATCAAGACGTGATTTTGGTGGACGCCGTTTGGCAAGGGCAGCCGCGCAAGCTGCTGATTCAAGCCAATCGCAACGGATTTTTTTACGTGCTGGACAGAACCAACGGCAAGTTTTTGCACGCCGCGCCCTTTGTGCATCAAACCTGGAACGCGGGATTTGACGCGAATGGCCGCCCGAAGTTCGCTCAGAATTCGGGCGCGACGCCGGAAGGCAACGTCGTGTTTCCTTCGTTGGTCGGCGGCACGAACTGGCAAGCGCCGTCTTTCGATCAAGCGTTGAACACTTTGTTTTTGGAGTTCGCCGAATCGGGCAACCGATACATTCGCGCCGAAACGCCGTTTGAACCGGGCAAAGGCTATTGGGGAGGCCGCACCTTGCCGGCGGGCGAAAACAACTACGCGGGCATTCGCGCGCTGGACGCGACGACCGGCGCGAAAAAATGGGAATTCAAAATCTCGCAAGGTTCGCTGGCCGCAGGCGTAATGGCAACGGCTGGCGGCGTAGTTTTCGCCGGAACGCGCGAAGGCAATCTGTTGGCGCTTGACTCCAAAACCGGCGAATTACTCTGGCGAGTGCAAACCGGCGGCACGATTGCTTCCGCGCCGATCAGTTACGCGGTGGACGGCAAACAGTTCATCGCGCTGGCGGCAGGCGGCGTGCTGTATAGCTTTGCGCTGCCGGAATAACCAGCTTGCGTGGGCGGCCTGATTTCTTCTTGCCACGTTTCGGCAAAAGACTTACCATCCGCCCCGCCTTTGCACGGAAAATTGCTTCCGGCTCCTAACCGCGATCAAAGCCGCAATCACTTCTGCTTTGAACCGCAATCTCAAATTCAAACAACGACACCCCGGAGACGCCCACATGGCTTTCGACAACGAATTCACAATCGGCATCGAAGAAGAATTTCAAATCATTGACCCACAAACCCGCGAATTGCGTTCGCGGGTTGACGAAATCCTGGACGAAGGCCGCTTGCTGCTCGGCGAACAGGTCAAGCCGGAAATGCATCAGTCCATGATCGAAGTCGGCACGGGCATTTGCCGCGATGTCAAAGAAGCCAAGCAAGACGTCATCAAGCTTCGCCGCGCCATCGCTGAACTCGCGCACCGCAAGAATCTGGCCATCGTCGCCGCCTCCACACACCCGATTTCTCACTGGGCCGACCAGCGCATCACGGAAAACGAACGCTACTATCAATTGATCGAAGAGCTTCAGCATTCGGCTCGCGCCTTGCTGATTTTCGGCATGCACGTTCACGTAGGCATGGCCGACCGCGAAGCCGCCATCGCCGTGATGAATGCCGCACGTTACATGCTGCCGCACGTTTACGCGCTGTCGGCAAGTTCGCCGTTCTGGATCGGGCGCAACACAGGCATGAAGAGTTACCGCTACGAAGTCTTCAAACAATTTCCGCGCACCGGCATTCCCGAATATTTCAGCTCGGTCAGCGAATTCGACAACTTCGTCAACTTGCTCATCAAAACCGGCTGCATTGATAACGGCAAAAAGATTTGGTGGGACGTGCGTCCGCATCACGTTTACCCGACGCTGGAGTTCCGCATCTGCGACATCCCGACCAAAGTCGAAGAAACTGTCACCATCGCCGCGCTGTTCCAGGCCATCACGGCCAAGCTTTACAAACTCTATCGTCAGAATATGGGCTTTCGACTGTATCGCCGCGCCTTGATCGAAGAAAACAAATGGCGCGCCGCGCGCTACGGTCTGGACGGCAAACTGATTGATTTCGGCAAACGCCAGGAAGTGGACACCCGCGCCCTGATTCACGAGTTGCTGGAATTCGTGGACGACGTGGTAGATGATCTCGGCAGTCGTGAACAGATCAATTACGTTTACACGATGATGGAAAACGGAACCAGCGCCGACCGCCAGTTGAAGGTTTATCGCGAAACCAACGACCTCCGCGCGGTGGTGGATTTGCTGATGAAAGAAACGCTCGAAGGCGTGTTTTAGAAATTGGATTAACAAAACCAATTCACCATAGAGAAGCACAGAATCAAAGAGTAATCGCAGAGATTTTCTTTCACCTCTGCGAAACCTAATTGTTCTCAGTTTCTCCGCAGTAAATTGGCAGTTGTTACCTTCAATCTGTTTTCAAACGATTTCACCCAACCTGATCCCCTGCCAATCCCCGACCTTTGAAGTGACGATCTGCCCCGTTGTTCGTCAAAGCTCATTCTCGAAACCGCCGAAATTCAGCCATTGAATTCGGCGCAAGTTCCCAAAGTAATCCGGCCTGTTGTTCTCAATAAGCCGGCACGGATTGCAGAAGAGGGTGGTGCCTTATGAAAAGATGGACGACGATTTTATTGACGTTGACGGCATTGGTGGCGGCGTTGTTGCTGGCTGCGCGTTGGTTGTTGCCCTTGATGGGAATCGGCGGCGTTGGCGGCGAATTGTTAAGTCCGCTTGCGCGACTGACGCCGATTGCGGCAACGGTTTGCGTTTGCTCAATTGTGACGCTGGTCGTCACGCTGCGCCGGCAGCCGAAGCCCGCTTATCCACAGGCCAGGCGCTTGGTCGAAGAAGCCGAAACCTGGAGCGACGATTTCATCATCGGCGAAGAGTTGGAAATGGAAGCGGCAACATTCAACGAAACGCCTTCGGCCGAAGAGCCGGAATTGGAGTGGAGTTTCAACCGTCCGCAGCTTGTGCCTGCGATTGCGCCTGTCGCCGGGAATGCTAAAATCCCGGTGCCCCGCACGCACGCCCAACTCGGTCAGTACCTGGCGTTGCGTGAACACCAAAACGAATCGAATGGCATCGTCGCCGATCAAGCCATCAATTTGGATTTTGTCGAAATTTCTTCAGATATGAA
>CAZRXE010001563.1:0-3019 GCA_964603695.1 uncultured Heliomicrobium sp. | reverse complement strand
GACGACGAAGCCGGCGTCCGGGGCGACCGCGCGCCGGTGCATTAACATCGCTTCCACCGGTTCCAGTCCGACCACGAATTCCGCCAAGGATTCCAACGCCGCCGTCGAAAGCCCAGCGCCGCAGCCTATATCCAGCGCACGATCCGGGCGATGCGCTAACTGGATACGCTTAGCGAACGCGGCGACGATGCCGCGATGGACCGGCGGACGATGATAGGCATACGCCGTCGCCAGCCGCCGACTGTTGTAAATGGTCGCGGTCATCAGCGACTGAAAACCTCCAGCGTCAGGCGGTTTTCGCCGGGTTTGATTTCGATCAGGTAATCGCTTTTGTCGTTCGGACGTTGGCGACGAAAGACGTGCTGGTTTTCGATGCTCGGCGACAGATCGCGTTGGCGAACATAAGCGCCCCATTCTTTGCGGTCTTCGTCGGTCAGCGTGCGGTCGCGCTGTTTGGCCGTCATCTTGAGCATAAAGGGATCGCGCGAATTGCTCAGCCAGCGCACGGCGTCCTGACGAACTTCAACGCGGTATTTGCCGGCAACCAAGCCTTGCGCGGGCGAAAGCGCGAACGAACCCAGCGGGTCTGTGTGCGCGTTGGTGATGTAGATGGTCGCTGACGGCGCGTTTGGTTGATCCACCGGCGTCAGAATCACCATGCCGCGAACAAGTGGTGCGCCGTCCAGTTTGACGACGCCAGCCAATACCTGGCGCGGTTTGGCGGTCAGCCAACCGCCTGCCGTCAGCCATTTGTGCATCAGGTTCGGCCATTCGCCCAGCACTGGATCGCCGAGCGCGAAGCCCACGCCGTGAACGCCGCTGACGAAAAAGTGCGCTTCGGCTGGGACTTTGGCTTTCAGCAAGTTGGAGTACAGATCAACCATCCCGCGCATCTGCCCAGCGTCTTCGGCGGTGCAATACATAAACGTGGGCGGGACGTTTGCGCCCGTAATGGAATTCGGCATTTGCGTCGAGCCGTAAGACAAAATCAGAAAGTCCGGGCGGCTGGACGCGCGGTCGAGCGTGTCGCTTGCTGCGGCGTCGCCGGTGAGCGGATTGAAACTCGCATCGGCGGCAAGCTGCGCTCCGGCGGAAAAGCCTATGATGCCGACGCGGTTCGGCGAAACGCGGTATTCGGCGGCATGCGCACGAATGAACTGCATTCCGCGTTGCGCATCGCGCAACCAATGCTCGCGTCCATAAATCGGGCGTAACCGATACCGCAAAACAAACGCCGCTATGCCGCGCTCTTTCAACCATTGCGCCACCAATATGCCTTCGTGATCGGTGGCGCGCAGCGTGAACCCGCCGCCGGGACAAACCAGAATCGCTGCACCGTTGGCTTTCGCGGCATCGGGGATGATGGGGATAATTGCCGGCTTGTCTTCATCGCTCGTACCGGTGGCCCCCGGCGCACCGTTCGGCCAGAGTTCAATAGTGCGGAACTTCGGCGTGTCGGCGACGACATCGGAAGTCGCAAAAATCAGCAGCGACATAAACAACAACGAGACGGCGGAAAACGGTTGGCGAATGTGGTTTGTCATGATTTTTGAAAGGGAAACAACGCAAGCCAGACATTCAGCCTGCGTTACAGTTGTAAGGTCATAAACACGCTGTTGGGGTCTTCCTTGTAGTCGGAAAACGGCCCGCAGGGAAGAAAACCGAATTTGCGATACAACCGGCGAGCGGGTTCAAAAAAAACCATTGAGCCGGTTTCCAGACTCAACCGCGTGTAATTGCGTTTGTGCGCTTCCGCCAGAATGTGACGCAGCATCAGTCCGGCAACGCCTCGGTTGCGAAACTCCGGCGCAGTGCGCATGGATTTGACCTCTCCGTGGCGGGAATCAAGTTCTTTGATTGCGCCGCAACCGGCCAGGGCGTTGCCTTCCCAGACTGTCCAAAACGTGATCTCAGGCGCGCGCAATCTTTCCAAATCCAACGCGTGAACGCTTTCCGGCGGAGACACACGGCGCATATCCTGAAGGTGTTGTTCCAACAAGCGGGCAATTTCAGCCCCGCGCAAATCATCAACTCGGATTTCCATTACGGCTTACGGTTCGATCAAACGATAACTGACAAAAGCCAATTGTTTGCTGTCGGGCGACCAGGAAGGCACATTGATTGTTCCCTGCCCTCCGAAGAGTTTGGCCAGCACCTGAATCTCTCCGCCGCCGACAGGCATCAGGCGCAACATCACGTCCTTGTTCGGCGGATGGCCTTCAACCGAAGGTTCAAACGAAATGAAGGCCAGCCATTTGCCGTCCGGCGAAGGGTGCGCAAACCAGTTGTTGTAGCCGTCTTTGGTGATTTGCGTTTGCTCGCTGCCGTCGGACTTCATGCGCCAGATTTGCATCAAGCCTGTGCGCACCGAATTGAAATAAATGTATTGGCCGTCGGGCGAATAATCCGGGCCGTCGTCCAGGCCGTTGGCCGTCGTCAGTCGCCTCTCTTCGCCGCCTTCAAACGGAATGGTGTAAATGTCGAAGTTGCCGTTGCGTTCGGCGCAATAGGCCAGCGTTTTGCCGTCCGGCGACCAGCCGTGCCAATACGATGGCGCAAGCTGCGTGATGCGGCGCGGAGTCCCGCCGTCAATCGGCAACACGTAAATCAGGGAGCGGCGCTGTTCCTGCGATTGATCGCTGATGGCCAGCCATTTGCCGTCCGGCGAAATGCCGTGGTCGTTATTGCAGCGAATGGCAAAGCCCGTGTCCAGCGTTTGCGGTTCGCCGCCGGCAACGGGAAGTTTCATCATTCGCCCGCCCTGATTGAACAAAAAGTATTTGCCGTCGCGCGACCAGTTCGGCGCTTCAAAATGCGTGCGTTTGGTGTAAACGACTTTGCGGTCTTTGGACGCGATGGCGATGGTTTCCAGCGTGCTTTCGATGATCGGCGCGGGACGCTGTTTGATTTCGACGTTCGAGAAAACAGCTTTTTCGATGGCGTTGTTGTCATGCGCGCAAACACCCAGACCGACGTAAAACGTTCCGGTCAGATTGATGCGAAACGAGCCGCCCGCCGA
>CAZRXE010001562.1:0-5509 GCA_964603695.1 uncultured Heliomicrobium sp. | reverse complement strand
ATCCGCAATCCGCAATCCGCAATCCGCAATCGTGCTGGCCAGCGGCGGAATGGACAGTTGCGTAACCACGGCCATTGCCGCAAGCGAATGCGATGAAATTGCGATGCTGCACATCAGTTACGGCCAGCGAACCGAAGCGCGCGAACGTCAGGCTTTCAATGACATTGCCGACGTTTACGGCGTCCGGCGGCGACTGGCAACCAGCATCGCGCACCTGGCGCAAATCGGTGGCTCTTCGTTGACCGACCGCAACATCGAAGTCAGTCAGGCCAATCTTGAATCACAGGAAATCCCGACTTCTTACGTGCCGTTTCGCAACGCGCATCTGCTGGCAATTGCCACGAGTTGGGCGGAAGTGATCGGTGCGAATCGAATTCACATCGGCGCGGTGGCTGAAGACAGTTCGGGCTATCCAGACTGCCGCCCGGAATTTTACGAAGCCTTCAACCGCGTGATCGAAGTCGGCACGAAACCGGAAACCCGGATTGAAATCATCACTTCGGTCATCGCCCTACGCAAAAGCGAAATCATCAGGCGCGGCGTTGAACTCGGCGCGCCGCTGCATCTGAGCTGGTCTTGCTACAAAAGCGAAGACCTGGCTTGCGGCCAATGCGACAGTTGCGCGCTGCGTTTGCGCGGTTTTCGCGAAGCGGGCTTGACCGATCCCATTCCTTACGCCAAAGCAAATTGAAAACTCCGCGACCCAACAAACCTACCGAACCGCTGCGTTATGAACTTCCCTTCCAGCCGCCGCTGGATTGGGAAACGCTGCTCGCGTATATGAACGCGCGCGCGCTGCGCGGCGTGGAAACAGTCGAAGGCAATCGTTACTCAAGAACCATCCGCGCGCGGAAAGTTGGTTGGCTGGCGGTGGAACCGACAAACACAACGCTGCGCGTCGAACTTTCCGCATCACTTGCAAAACCTGCGCCCGCAATGCTGGCGCGCATCGAACAAGTTTTCGATCTGGCCGCCGACCCGAAACAGATTGCCGCGCAATTGGGTTGGCTGGCGGCGAACAATCCGGGCTTGCGCGTGCCGGGCGCGTTCGACGGCTTTGAAATCGCGGTGCGCGCGATTTTGGGGCAGCAGGTCAGCGTCAAATCAGCGACGACTTTGGCGGGACGATTCATCACGGCATTCGGCGAAGCGGTGCAAACGCCGTTTCCTGCATTGACGCATCTGACGCCGGAGGCCACCCGCGTCGCGGCAAGCAACGTGGATGAAATCGCCTCGCTCGGCATCATCGCCGCGCGAGCGAAATCCATTTTGGCGTTGGCCGAAGCGGTCGCAGGCGGCAGCATCCTGCTTGAACCGGGCGGCGACCCGGCGCAAACGATGGCGCAACTGAAAGCCTTGCCCGGCATAGGCGAATGGACGGCGCAATACATCGCCATGCGCGCGCTGAAATGGCCGGACGCTTTTCCGCACACAGACCTCGGCATTTACAAAGCTCTGGGCGAAACCAAACCCAAAAGAGTTTTGGAAATTGCCGAAGCCTGGCGTCCCTGGCGCGCTTACGCCGTTTTTCATTTGTGGAAATCGCTGGAGCAGAAATGACGGTTTACTACAGCTACCTGGAAAGCCCGGTTCAGCAATTGATGCTGACTTCCAACGGCGAAGCCTTGACGGCCTTGCGAATGGTCGAGCGCCGTCACGCTCCCGAAATGACCGAAACCTGGAAGCGGGACGACAACGCACGGCCTTTTGCCGAAACCAAACGCCAACTTGCAGCCTACTTCAACGGCGAACTGACCGAATTCGACGTGCCGCTACACTTGCCCGGCACGGCTTTTCAACAATTGGTCTGGCAGGAACTGCAAAAGATTCCTTTCGGCCAAACAATCAGTTATGGCGAAATGGCGCGGCACATCGGCAAACCGAACGCCTGCCGCGCGGTGGGCGCGGCCAATGGGCGCAATCCGGTTTCGATCATCGTTCCCTGCCATCGGCTGATCGGTTCAAACGGCAAGCTGACTGATTACGGCGGCGGATTGGAACGCAAAGCCTGGCTGCTGGCGCACGAACGCAAACAGTCTGAACACTGTCGAAAAACCATTATGCAATTACATATTCGCCACGCCACGTCTGAAGACGTCGCCGCGCTCGAAGGGCTGATCGAAGCCTCAGTGCGCGCGCTCAGCCAGGGCTATTACACGCCGCTGCAGATTGAAAGCTCGCTCCGCTACGTTTTCGGTGTGGACACGCAACTAGTCGCCGACGGAACTTACTTCGTGGTCGAGGCCGGCGGGCGGTTTGCCGGTTGCGGCGGCTGGAGCCGACGCAAAAACCTTTACGGCGGCGACAAAGTCAAAACCGAAGAAGACAACCTGCTTGATCCCAAAACAGAACCTTCGCGAATCCGCGCGTTCTTCGTTCATCCCGATTTCGCGCGGCGCGGCATTGGTCGCTTGTTGCTGGAAACCTGCGAAGAGGCGGCCCGGCAAGCTGGCTTCACGTCGCTGGAACTGGCGGCGACCTTGCCCGGCGAACCGCTTTACGCAGCCTGCGGCTTTCACGTCATCGAACGGCTCGAAGCCGAATTGCCCAACGGCGTGAAAGTACCGATTGCGCGAATGGGCAAAGCGATTTGAAGGTACGTGCGATCCAAGCCGCCAATTGCCTTTCCAATTTTGGGATACCTGAATCCCGCAAGTGAACATCGAGACTCTTCTCCAAACAGTCAGACAAACAAAAGTCCTTTCCTTTCAGTGACTCGATGCCATGCGACGTTGGCACGCCACTTGGTTAGTGCCGATGAATCTTGAAGAACCGCCGCATTTCCCGACAACTCAATTTTGGAGCGAGAAGAATGGAGAACCCTATTTACGATTTGCGCAACGGCGTGCGCGTGCTGCTGAAAAAGCCCGGCTTTACGTTGATAGCTGTGCTGACGCTCAGCCTGGGCATTGGCGCAAATACGGCAATTTTCAGTGTCGTCAATGCCGTCTTGCTGCGGCCATTGCCATTTCCGAATGACACACAATTGGTCGTTGTGCAGCAAATGCGCACGGATAAACCTGACGATAATCGTGACGTGTCATATCTGAACTTCACTGACTGGCAGGCACAAAGCCAATCCTTTGCAGGCCTGGCCATTGTCGGCGCGGACGAAGCGACGCTGACCGGCGAAGGCGAACCCGTGCGCGTGCGCGGCGCGGTGGTGTCGGCGGACTTTTTCAAAACGCTCGGCGTTGCGCCGCAATTGGGCAGAGCGTTCGCGGCGGCGGATGATTTGCCCGGCGCGGACGGCGGTTTTAACAGCGTCGTGCTGACGGACAGCGGCTGGCGAAACCGTTTCGGCGGCGATCCGAAAATCATCGGACGCAAGATCACGCTTGACGAACAAGCCTTCACCGTCGTCGGCGTCAGCCCGCGAGGAATTATTCCGCTGCAAAAAGAGCCGATTGATTATTGGGCGACAGTGGCCGTCAACGGCGACGCCGCCAAAGCGGGAACGGCCAACGCCAGTCGTGGTTATCGCCCGTACCTGGGCGTTGTGGCGCGTTTGAAGCCGGGCGTGAGCATTGAGCAGGCGCGCGCCGAAATGCAAAGCATTCATCGTGGATTGCAGGAAAAATATCCCGCCGGCAACGGCAAAACCGGCGTGATGCTGACACCGCTGCGCGATTTGGTTGTCGGCCAGGCACGGTCTTCATTGTGGCTTCTGTTTGGGATTGTCGGCGCGGTGCTGCTGATTGCGTGTGTGAACGTCGCCAATCTTTTGTTGACAGCGGCGACGGCGCGGCGACGCGAAATGGCCATCCGTTCGGCGCTGGGCGCAGGAGCCCGGCACATCATTCGACAAATGCTCTGCGAAAGCTTGTTGCTGGCGCTGGCAGGCGGCGGAGCCGGATTGCTGCTTTCGATGTGGCTGATTGAAATTTTGGTGGCGCTGTTACCTGCCGACATTCCGCGCATCAGCGGACTGGAACCGGATTGGCGCGTGTTGCTATTCACTTTCGGAGCAGCAGTGTTGACAGGCGTGCTGTGCGGATTGGTTCCGGCGTTCACCTCGCTGAAAATCAATCTGACCGATGCCATCAAAGAAGGCGAGCGCGGCGCTTCGGCTTCTGCCCGCGTCAACCTGTTGCGCAACGGTTTGGTCGTCGGACAAATCGCCGTCGCGCTGGTCTTGTTGACGGGCGCGGGACTGCTGGTCAAAAGCCTGATTCGTCTGCACCAAGTCAATCCAGGCTTTGAAACCGGCAACATTCTGACGATGCAAATGTCCTTATCCGGCGAGCGTTACTTCAGCAAAGGAATGAAGCCGGAACGAATCAATGCTTTTCTGGATGAACTGACCGGGCGCGTCAGCCGGTTGCCCGGTGTGCGCGACGTGAGCTTCGCGCAATGCGTGCCGCTGACCTCCGTCGAAAACAATACCAGCTTCGACATCGTCGAACGTCTCGCCGCCAAGGGCGAACAGCCGAGCGCGCAACTGCGCTTCATCGGCCTCAATTATTTTCAAACGCTCGACATCCCGACGCGCGACGGGCGCGATTTCACCGCACGCGACAATCCGCAAGCGCCGCCCGTGGTGATCGTCAATGAAGCCTTCGCCCGCGAACATTTCAAAGGCGAAAACCCCGTCGGCAAAAGGCTCAAACTGGGTTGGGGCGGCGACGAACCGAAAGAAATCGTCGGCGTGGTCGGCAACGTTCGCCATCGTGCCTTGAGCGATAACGCCCGCCCGGAGATGTACGTGCCGCAAGCGCAATTCGCCAACGCCGGCATCACCTTGCTGGTGCGTTCGACGTTGAAACCGGAAACGCTGGTCGCGCCGATCAAACAAGCGATTTACGCGCTTGATCCGCAATTGCCCGTCACGAACATCAAGTCGCTGGACGAATACCGTGTTGATTCGCTCTCCGTGCCGCGTTTCAACACCTTTTTGCTGAGCTTGTTCGCCGGACTGGCCTTGCTGCTGACGGCGATTGGCTTGTACGGCGTGATGTCTTATGCGGTCACACAACGCACGAACGAAATCGGCATTCGTTTGGCGCTGGGCGCACAGATGAACGACGTGTTGCGGCTGATCCTCGGTCAGGGAATGCGGCTGGTCACAATCGGTGTGTTGCTTGGTTTGTCGGCCTCCGTGGCGCTGACGCGCTTTATTGATAGTTGGCTGTTTGAAGTCCGGGCGACGGATCCACTGACCTTTGCCGCGATTGCCTTGTTGCTGGTTGGAATTGTTTTGTTGGCTTGCTGGATTCCGGCGCGGCGGGCGACACAGGTTGATCCAATGCTTGCGTTGCGGCGCGAGTAAGGTTTCATTGGAATGCGCTTTCATGGGAGCGATAGAAGTAAGGTGGGTGATGGAGAATAACCGACTTCTCGACATCCCATTCTCCATTGCACCCATTACCTACAATTGAGGAAATACGATGCAAACACTTTGGCAAGACCTGCGCTACGGCGTGCGAATGTTGTTGAAAAAACCCGGCTTTACGTTTATCGCCATCGTCACGTTGGCCTTGGGCATTGGCGCGAACACGGCGATTTTCAG
>CAZRXE010001561.1:0-2189 GCA_964603695.1 uncultured Heliomicrobium sp. | reverse complement strand
TTCGACCAGCAAAAACAGCAACAGAAAAAACGTCGTCATTACACCGACCAGCGTCCAGTATCTTTTCATTTGTCAGAGTTCCCGACGCGCTGCAACAAAGCTGTGTAACGCGGATCGTCACGCAAGCTGTCGAACATCGGCACGACTTTCAGCCAGGTCAAATACCACGACCTTGCTTCATAAGCTTTTTCCAGCCAGGCGAACGCCTGTTCCTTATCGCCCAAACCGATGTAAACAGTCTCGAAGTTGTACGGCGCAACGTAACTATGTTTGGCGCGTTCGCGCAATTCGTTCAGCACGACTGCGGCTTTTTCCCTGCGTTCCATCAGTGCATAAGCACGCCCTAAATCGCCCAACGCTTCAAGGATTTCATAAGCGCCGATTCGTTTGGGAAAGGCTTCGGTTTGGGTTTCGGCCAGTACCCGGGCGGCGAGATTGAGCGCGGGCATTTCGATGAAGTGTTCCGCTTCGCGCTGCTGGCCGAGCAATGATTCCAATTCGCGGGCAAGCGCATCGTCCGTGGCGCGCACCTCCGCCAGAAATGCCTTTTGCCCCTCGCCGCTGAGCGCGCAAGCGTCGGCATAAAGCTGTTTGATTCGTTCCTGACGTTCAGTACGGTTCACAGGCGATGCTGCTTTCAAACGCCGCTGCGCATTTCGCGCAGCAGCCAGGCTTTGGCCCAATTCCAATCGCGTTTGACGGTTTCAGGCGAAATCTTCAGGGCTTCGGCGGTTTCCTCAATGCTCAAGCCGCCGAAAAACCGCAATTCGACCACGCGGCCGGCACGTTCGTCCGTGGCGGCGAGCGCAGTCAGCGCATCGTCCAGCACCACCAAATCCGCACCACGTTCGGTGGAACCGGCCAGTTCTTCGTGCAGCGAAACCTGCACGGCTTTGCCGCCGCGTTTTTGGTAATTGCGCGAACGCGCGAAATCCACAAGCACGCGCCGCATCAACTGCGCAGAGACGGCAAAGAAATGCGCGCGGCTTTGCCATTGCACGCGACTGGAATCCACCAGACGCAGATAAGCTTCGTTGACCAGCGCCGTCGTTTGCAGCAAATGTCCCGCACGTTCGCCGCCCAGATAACGATGCGCCAGCCTGTGCAATTCACCGTACACAAGCGGGATCAGTTGATCGAGCGCCGCGTTGTTACCCTGCCCCCAGGCGAGCAGCAATTCAGTAACTTGGTTTTGTGAGAAAGTGGGCATTGGGGAAACCTCTGTTCGTTTGCGAAACCGCCTCTTGTACGCGGCCAACTCCCACTCAGGATTTTTTTCGATTTTTTTTCGGGCATGACCTTTTCGGTCAAAGCTTCGCGCCTAAGCAAACGAGCGCGAAGGAAATGCGCCTCCCCCGCCAACGGCAAGCTGAGCGGAAGCGGCGCGAAATCATTAATTCGAAACCGAATGCAGATAACCAAACTTTGGAGGAAAGTTATGTTCATCAAGAGAATTCTGCCGACCCTTGCTGCGACTTTATTGATCGCTTTGTCATACGCGCCTGCGCTGGCGCAAACCGGCGGCGCTGCCGAACTCAAAAAACGCATCTTGAACAAATCGCCAACGGCGTACGCACGCAACCCTCTCAAATCATCGAAACCGAAGTTCCTCCCGCCGACCTTCTGACGGCACAACAAGGCGGCATCCTGGATATTTTGGAACGGCAAAAAAACGCTTTGGCCGGTGCGTGGGATTTGACGTTAACCTTCAGCGACGGTTCGCAAGTGAAATCCACGCTGAACGTTGCGCCGGGCCGCGCAGACGGCGAAGGCTCAGTCATTCATTCCGCCGAAGCGTCGCTGACGCTGCCCAATCCGACAACCGCCGAACAAGGCGCGTGGCGACACATCGGCGGCTTGCAATTCATCGCTTCGTATCGTGGTTTCGCCGTGGATGAAAAGTTCACCGCGCCGGCAGGCACAATCGGCTTCCGCCACGCCATCACGCTCAATTCGGATCAGGAATCGTTCACCGGGCGCGCGATACTTGAAGTCAAAGACACCAGCGGAAAAGTACTCTTTTCTGACACGATACAAACGCGCGGCGCGCGCCTGAAAGCGGTCGCTCCCTAAACTCAGTCTGAAACCGCAAGGCGTGAATCCATTAGCGATTCGCGCCTCGCTCGTTTCGAGATCGGTAGAGTGTCGCGCGCGTCAGCAAGCGGTTGCCGATAATGCGAATCGCTTAC
>CAZRXE010001560.1:0-5512 GCA_964603695.1 uncultured Heliomicrobium sp. | reverse complement strand
GATGCTACAAGATGTGGGATGCTTGAATAGCGAGTCCCAAAGAACCTCTTTTTCTCGAAGTCGTTTCTAGTGGCCTTCACAAGGCTCACGTATGAAACTACTCTTGCCGCAAGTCAGCTTCCTTGTTGGGCCGCTGAGGCGCGCTTGTCCCGAATGAGTTGTTCCACTCGCGTAATGATTTCCGGTGGGAGGCTGGACTTTGGTTCGACCGGATCGCGTTCGGCAAGGATTTGATCAATCTCTTCTTGCGATCCACTACGCAGGCCGGCAACGAAAGCGTCTAACGATTCACGCTGGTGTTCCACCACGTCCGGCGGCAGCGCTTCCTTTCGGTAATGAAATGACATTTGCTCGGCAAGTGTGGTCAATACGTGCTGATTTAGTGCGTGCTTGCGATTCGAGCTGCTGGTACAAGGTTTCAGGCAATTCCAAAGTCAGTACGCTCATTTCAACTTCCCTTTCATTTTGTTTCAACACTGATTCTGCAAATCTGTAATCGCTTCTGCAGGAGTCATCACTACAAGCCGGAGCGCCTTACGAGCCAAGCGGAAACCACGTGTGTTGAATGTTATCACAGGCACGCCTGCGGTCATTGCGCAGTCAATGACGTCTTCATCTCCCGGATCAGACGAACTTGGCCGCCACGTGAAGTATGTTTTCACGAACTCTGACTGGGGCAACAACGCTTTCAGCAATGGTTCGATTCGATTCCACTGCACCTGCGATAAATTGCGTCTGAGTACATCTTCGTACTCGAAGAGCAGAGTGTTCGACACACAGGCTCGAACAATACCTGCTTCCCAGGCTTTAATCAGCAGGCCGCAATCACCGCCTTCTTTTGTCAGACCTTCAAAAAGCACATTGGTGTCAATCACCACACGCATAAGCAACACCTCCCGACACGCATGCAAAAAAAGGATCAACATAAACGGAACTGATTTGACGCCGTTTTGGTTGATCCTGTCAGTTGTCGGTTCGATTTAGCCGGTCGGCCTACTCAATGCTGATCTTGACCGAAGCGAAGAGCAGCGCAATCAACGTTCATGCTGCCGCAATGAACCGCCTCTTATTTGGTGTCCTGAATATCCAGAACTTCCGCGTTGACCTCAATTAGCGCGGCTTCAATCGCCTTGATTCGATCCAAAGAGCGCCAGGTTCCAACGCGGTAGACCTTGGGGTTGGATAAGCCTTTCAATTTGGAAGGGCCGGTCAGCCAGTGCGCTTGCAGCGGAGTGAGTTTTAATTGTTGGCGGGCTGCGGTGTATTCACCAGTGGTTCCTGCCAGGATAAAGATTGCTTGAGTGGGTGAACCACTATTCGATTGGTTACTCATATCGTCAGTATAACACCGGGTGGCCGATCTCCTTAGATGAGGTTTGTTTTGGGCGAAAAAAACTGAATCGAGATTGTGTCTCGATTCAGTTTTTCGGTCATTTTTCTTCGGTCGGTGGTCTTATTTGATGCTGATCTTGACTGTGTTTGCGGATTTGTTGCCGACGGTCATCATCACGTCCACTTCGCCACGTCCGATCAAGCTGCGCGGGATGCGGACATTGGCTTGATCAAGGCCGACGAAGCCTGGGGCATCCGCCGCGTAGAGGACTTCGGACATTGTCCCGCCGATTTTCACGCCGACGTTGGCCACACCGCCGTTGCGGAAACCAGTGCCGAACAGCAGCAGAAAGACCTGATCGCCCGCCGGCCCCAGATTAATCGGAATCGGCACGAAGGTTCCCGTCGCCGCATTAAACTGGCCGACCGGTTCAAAGGTTTGCGCGCCGTTCGTGGCAATGCGGAAAACAGTGGCGGCAGCCAAGCCTTGTCCGCTGGCGTTGGAAGTGAACACGCCGGGCGCGGTGGCGGCGATGTTGACCGTGCCGACCGAAAGCGTGTTGTTGCTGCTGGTGACGGTGACGATGGCCGCGCCGTTGGCGGTTCCCGCCGGAACCAGATAATTGACCTGATTCGGCGCAACGAAAAACAAACCGGCTGAGCGTTCGACGCCCGCGCTGTCGCGGACTTTGACCGTTGTGCCGCCGAGCGTAGTTGGCAGCGGCAGCGTGTTGTTCACCTGGATGGTCGTCGCCAATCCGTCGCCGAAGGCCGCGACGATTTGTTCCGGCGCCAGGTCTCCGCCCGCGAAACTGGCGGCGGAAACGCTGGTCACGGGCTTGGCCACGAAGATCGTGCCGTTAATGAACGTCGCCGACAGCGAATCGGCGTTGGCGCTGACGATTTCGCGGGCAATCGGCTGGTCGCCGAAATTGAGATTGAGTGTGTTGGATGTGCTGTTGGCCAGCAGCGTGAAGGTCAATGCCACCAATTTGCGCGCATTGCCGGCGGCGATGGTTGTGCCGGTGGGCAAGGCCAGCGCAATGCCGATGCGGCCTTGCGCGGATTGCGAGGAATTGACGTTAAGCGCGGCGTTGCTGACATCCGGCCCCGCCGTGGCGCTGACCAGATTCAGTTGCGTGGTGTCGAAACTGACGCTGAAACCGAAGGCGTTTTCATTGCCCAGCGAATCTATTTCAACGAAGGTGGTGAACTGTTGGCCGCGCTGAGTGGCCAGACTGGTCAGGCGGACAATTCTTGATTGCAGATTGTGGATTGTGGATTGCGGATTTTTGCCCTCCATTGGAGATTGCGGATTGGGGACGCAGCTATCAATCCGCAATCCGCAATCTGCAATCCGCAATCCGGTGAGAGGCGAGGCGGTGAACGCGGGGCCGGTCGGGCCGCCTGCTGGAACCACAGGATCGAGCGCCGAAGCATAGCGTCCAGCCTGCACCCAATCCGAAATGGTTATGGCTCCGTTGCCGAGCGTGGCGCGCGGCGCGCAATCTGCGCGTTGGAATTCGCTGCCCGCCGCCGCCGAATCGAAGCCCGCCGCGAAGCGCCCGGTCTGTACCCAATCGGCAATCGTTACCGTGCCGTTGCTGCCGCTCGGGCGCGGCGACACATCGCCTTCATAACCGGAAGCGATGGTCAGCGTGCCCGGCGCGTAATTGGCGCTCAGCGGTTGTCCGTTGATGTCCGATACGCGGCGGACGGTCGGCGTATCTGTGAAAGCAATGGGCGTGGAAGTGAGGCCCGAACCCGTGGCGACAATCGGTTGTACCACCAGAATCTGCCGCGTGCCGGCGTCAAAAGTCTGCCCGGTGGGCAGCGCGATGACGATTCCGTACTGGCCTTGCGCTTGTTGCGGAACAGTGGTCAGCATCGCGCCGGAAGCCGTGGCGTCAGCGCCGAGCGTGAAAAACGGCGTGGTCGGAACCACCGCAGGATTGAGCGACAAACTGAAGCTGACGCGGTTTTCGTTGCCCTGCGAAATCAGATCAATCGGAATGGTCGCCAGTCCGCCCGCCGCCACACTGACGGAACCCGCGTTGATGAAGCGGTTAGAGGTGATGACGTTGACGGTGGCGGTCGCGGTCGCTCCGCCCAGCGCCTGCGACAGCGCGGCGGTGATCGTCACGGGCCCGCCGATGGCCACGCCGGTAACGGCAAAATCCGCCGTCGTGGCATTGGCCGGAATCGTCACCGTCGCCGGGACATTGGCGAAATTAGACGACGACGAAGTCAGCGTCACCGTCACGGGTTGCGGTTGTCCCGCACTGATGGTGACGGTCATCATCGCCGTACTGGCGGCTTGCAATTCCAAAGTGCTCGGTGAAAGCGTCAGCGAGGGTTCGGAAAGAATCTTGGCCACGAAAACGTCCGTGCCGCCGCCGTAAGCCACCAGCGGAAATTGAATGTTGAAGTTCGCCGAAGAGGTCGCGCCCGCCACGTAAGCCGTGCCCGCCGCGTTGACGGCGATGCCGGAGCCTTGATCGCTGTTGCTGCCGCCCAGATAAGTCGAGTACACGAAGTCGCTGCCTTGCTGATTGTATTTGGTGATGAAGGCTTCGTTGAGGCCGCGATTGTCGGCCTGAAGCGGGTTTTTGAGCGGGAAGTTGGTGGAGGAAGTGACGCCCGTCACGTAGGCGTTGCCGAGCGGATCCACTGCGATGGCGTTGCCGACTTCCGTGAGCAGGCCGCCCAGATAAGTGGAGTAAATCAGCGCCGATCCCGCTGGATTGATCTTGGCCGTGAAAGCGTCCTGTTCGCCGCCGCCGTAAGTGGACTGTCGCGGTGCCTGCGTCGGGAAGTTCGTTGAAATGGTCGAGCCGGTGATGTAAACCGCGCCCGTTTGGTCAATGGCGATGGCATTGCCCAGATCGGCGCGACTGCCGCCCAGATAGGTGGAATAAAGCAGCGTCGAGCCGGTCGAATTGATCTTGGTGATGAAAACGTCCTGCTGGCCGCGATTGTTGGTTTGTAGCGGATTACGCGTGTTGAAATCGTTGGACGCTGTGTTGCCAACGACGTAAGCGTTGCCGGAAGAATCCACCGCGATGCCTGCGGCTTCGTCAGTGTTCGCGCCGCCCAGGAAACTGGAATAAATCAGCGAAGTTCCCGAAGCGTTGATGCGCGCGACGAAGGCGTCGCCCAATCCGCGATTGTTCGCCTGAAACGGCACGTTCGTCGGGAAGTTGTCCGAAAACGTGCTGCCCGCGATGTAGGCGTTGCCGTTGGAATCAATGGCGATGCCGCGCCCGCTGTCGCCAAAGCCGCCGCCCAGATAGGTCGAATAAACGATGTTCGTTCCCGAAGGATTGATCTTCGCCACGAAGGCATCCAGTCCGCCGCGATTCGAGGCCTGAATCGGGTTACGCGTCGGAAAGTTGGTCGAAGTTGTCGCGCCGGTGATGTAGCAACTGCCGCTGGTGTCCACTGTGATGGCGTTGGCGGTGTCCGAGCCGTTGCCGCCGAAATAGGTGTTATAGGCGATGTCCGAAGCGTCGGCGAAAATCTTGGTTACGAAAACTTCCAGGCCACCTTTGCTGGTTTCCTGAATCGGGTTGCGCGCCGGGTAATCGTTGGAACTGGTGTAGCCCGTGATGTAGGCGTTGCCCGCAGTGTCCAGCGCAATGCTTGAGGCGAGGTCTTCGCCGCTGCCGCCTAGATAGGTTGAGTAAGTCAGATCAGTTCCGTTGCTGTTGATCTTCGCGACGAAAGCGTCCAGTCCGCCGCGATTCGATGCCTGCAAAGGATTCCTGGTGTTGAAATCAATTGAGCGCGTATCGCCCGTCAGGTAAACGTTGTTGGCGGCGTCCTGCGCGATGCCGAAGCCTAGATCGTCCGACGCGCCGCCCAGATAAGTCGAGTAAATAAGCTGACCACCGGTGTTGCTCAGTTTGGAAACGAAGGCGTCGAAGTTGCCGCGATTGGTCGCTTGCAGCGGACTTCGCGACGGGTAATCGGTCGAAGCCGTGCGCCCTATAATGACTGGCTGCGCGGTGGAATCCACGACGATGCCGCGCGCGAAATCGCCCGCGCTGCCGCCCAGATAAGTCGAATAAACCAGCGCGCCTCCGCCCACGTTGAACCGCGCGATGAAGGCGTCCGCTTCGCCGCCGTTCGTGGATTGCAGCGGATTCTGCGTCGGAAAGTTGGTCGAAAAAGTATGACC
>CAZRXE010001559.1:0-3725 GCA_964603695.1 uncultured Heliomicrobium sp. | reverse complement strand
GCAATCTGATGGCGACGGCGGCGAAGGTACGCGGAATGGCCGGAATGGTTTTGGACGGCGCGATTCGCGACATCTGGGACGTGCGGCGGATGGGCTTGACGGTTTATGCGCGTTCGTCTTCGCCGCGAACTGCGGTCGGACATTACGCGACGGTGGCTCGCAACGTCGAAGTTCAATGCGCCGGAATCACGGTTCGCCCCGGCGACATCATCGTCGCCGACGAAGACGGCGTGGTTGTCGTCCCGCAGGAACGCGCCGAGGAAGTGCTGAAGAAAGCGCAGGAAATTGACGACCGCGAAAAAGGCATGTTCCCTTTCATACGCCAGTTCAAATCGCTGCAAAAGGCGATTGAGAAATTCAACCGTATCTGATCTGGGTACGCCTGCGCCCTCGCAGGCTGTAAAAATAAGCCGCGAAGCATCCTTTTGAGAAAATCGGAAAAAGATGCTTCGCGGCTTTCATCGAAGCTCGCGGGGCGCGAGCGAACCCAGAGGAGTCATTTATGAAACGAAGAGAATTCATCAACTCAGCGATCACCGGCGCGACTGTGGTTTCTACTACGGCGTTTTCTTATGAGCGAATCGTCGGCGCGAATGACCGAGTTGTCGTTGGCCTGATCGGTTGCGGCGGACGCGGACGTCAAGTCGCCGACTTGATGCGCAAAGTTCCCGGCGCGGAATACGGCGCGGTTTGCGACGTATACGAAGCCAACGCGGCCAGCGCGCAGGCTTGGGCGGGCGGCGCGGCGAAAAAGTTCGGTGACTTCCGAAAGTTGCTCGAATTGAAAGACGTGGATGCGGTTCACATCGCCACGCCGGATCACTGGCACGCGGCCATCACCGTGTTGGCGTGCGCGGCGGGCAAGGACGTTTACGTCGAAAAGCCGCTGGCGCACAACGTCCGCGAAGGCCGCGTGATGGTCGAAGCCGCGCGCCGTTACAAACGCATCGTCCAAACCGGCACCCAACATCGCAGCGCGCCGCATTACCGCGAAGTGCAGCAGATCATTCAATCCGGCGAGCTTGGCGAAGTGCGTTTTGTGCGCGTTTGGAATTACAGCAACATCACGCCGAACGGCGTCGGCAACTATCCCGATCAGCCCGTGCCCGAAGGTCTGGACTGGGATTTTTATCTCGGTCCCGCGCCCAAAGTGCCGTTCAATCGTTCGCGATTCCTTGCGACGTTTCGCAATTTTTACGATTACGCGGGCGGCACGATGACCGATTACGGCACACATCGCCTGGACACCGTGCAGCAAATCATGGGCGTCGAAGCGCCGAAAACCGTCGTCGCCACGGGCGGCAAATTCACCTTGAAAGACGCCGGCGATGTGCCGGATTTGTTGCAAGTGACGTATGAGTTCGAGCATCCGAAGAACGGCGGCTTCATCCTCAGTTACGAAAGCTGCAATCTGAACGCGCACGGCGCGGGTGGACGCACGCCGGGTTTCAATTATTACGGCGCGCGCGGCGCTGACGACCGCCCGCACGGCGAAGCTTATTACGGCACGAACGGCACGCTCATCGCCGACCGCATAGGTTTTGAAATCTTCCCTGAACCGCTGAAACCCGCGCTGACGGCCAAACAACGCTCCCAACCAATTGACGCCTGGCGCATGCAGCCCAAACGAGTTCAGGGTCGCGACACCACCGATTTGCACACGCAAAACTTCATCGAATGCGTTCGTTCGCGGAAAGCGCCGAATGCCGAAGTGGAGATCGGCCATCGTTCGACGACGACTTCGCATTTGGGCAACATCGCTTACAGAGTTGGTCGCCGATTGACGTGGGATGCCGCGAAAGAAGATTTCGTCGCCGACGCCGAAGCGTCCAAGCTGCTCAGTCGCAAGCCGCGCAAGCCGTGGGATTTGATCTGAAAAAGTAGGGCAACCTGCCGAGGTTGCCTGCGTTCTCCATCAGCCTTTTACAGGCTCAGCGCAACCTCGGCAGGTTGCGCCACCGTTTTTGAGGATTCCACTGAATGATGAATAGAATCTGTTTGCTGATTGTTTTGGCCTTTGCCGTTGTCGCGGTTGCCGCCGTCAAACCACAGTCGTTGTTTGACGGCAAAAGTTTTGCCGGATGGGAAGGCAATCTGAAAATCTTCCGCATTGAAGACAGCGCGATTGTCGGCGGTTCGATGACGGCCGCGCTGCCGAACAACGAATTCCTTTGCACGACGAAACGTTATTCCGACTTTGTGCTGCGCGCGAAATTCAAAGTTACCGGCGAGCGCGTCAACGCGGGAATTCAGTTTCGTTCCGAACGCATCCCGAACAATCACGAAGTCATCGGCTATCAAGCCGACGTGGGCCAAAATTATTGGGGCGCTCTTTACGACGAATCGCGCCGCAAGAAAGTGCTGGTCTCGCCGGACGCCACCGCGCTCGACAAAGTGCTCAAACGCGACGACTGGAACGAATACGTCATTCGCGCCGAAGGCAAACGCATTCGACTGACGATCAACGGCTACCAAACGGTTGATTACACCGAAGCCGATGAGACGATCAAACAAACCGGCGTCATTTGCCTGCAAATCCACGCCGGCCCGCCCAGCGAAGCCCGCTACAAAGACATCACGATTGAGGAATTGCCGATTCGCAAATAAGCACGAAATTTTTCTTTCGCCATTGACTGCCGATCTTGACGGGAAATGCCTGAACTGACCGGCCAATCGCCAATTTCAAATTTCATATCGCAAATGGAAAATCAGCAGCCAGGTCTTACCTGGGACATGAAATTTGACTGGAATGCGGACGTTGCCGCCCGCATTCCAGTCAATGGTTATTGCTTCATCAACGAGGCGAAGTGGGAATCGGTTGATCGTCCGCCTTGCCGTGGGTGATGGTGCGTACCGCGCCGTCGGAACTTTGCAGCACGTACCAACGACCTTCCGCTTTGCGCCAAACGGTAACGTCGGCTTTGCCGTCGCCGTCGTAATCGCCGACTGCCGGCACGTCGAAGTAAGGCTCGTAAGCCGCGCCCCAGAACTTCGACTTCAGCGCGCCGTTGGAACTTTGAATGATGTACCAGACGCCTTCCGAACCGCGCCAAACGGCGATGTCCATCATGCCATCGCCGTCGTAATCGCCCGGCACAGGCACGTCCGTTCCCAAGCCCCAATGCTTGTCCATCACCGCGCCGTCGCTGCTGCGCTTGATGTACCAATGCCCGTTGCCTGTTCGGAATACCGCGATGTCCATCTTGCCGTCGCCGTCGTAATCGCCCGGCACCGGCACGTCGAAGTAAGGTGCATAAGACGCGCCCCAGGACACGGTTTGCGTTTGGCCGTCGGAACTCCGCTGGATGTACCAGGTGGTGTCCGAGCCGCGCCAAACGGCTATATCAGCTTTGCCGTCGCCGTCGTAATCGCCCGGCACCGGCACGTCCGAACCCAGTCCCCAGAGTTTATCGAGCGTTCCGCCGTTGCTGAATCTGACACGCCAATGGCCGTCTTTCCCGAACGCGGCTAAATCAGCCTTGCCGTCGCCGTCATAATCGCCCGGCACTGCGCGGTCGCCCGCCTGTCCCCATTGGATTGATTGAGCGGTGTCAATGGCGCTGTCCACAATCAGCCATTGCGCTTGCGACGCACGCCACAACACGAAATCGCTGCGCCGGTCGCCGCTGAAATCATTGACGGCCAGCGCGCTGCCCGTGCCGATGACGACAGAGTAGCTCTGGCTGCCCGTGCAATCGTTGCCGTTGGTCGCCGTGATTGTGAAG
>CAZRXE010001558.1:0-4803 GCA_964603695.1 uncultured Heliomicrobium sp. | reverse complement strand
GTATTGCCGCATCGTCCACATTCGGCCCCGGTACATCGTCGAATAAACACCGCGCGTGAAAGGATATTGCCCCGGCTCGCCCACTTCTTCGGCTGGATTGGCGGGCAGGTCTTCGGGCGCAAACCGCGCTTTCATTTCAATGCCGGAGGAAGTGGCAAACTGTTCCTTTCGCTCTGTTGCTTTGGTCGGCGGCATGATCGGTTGAATCCTTTTTGATGTGATGTTGGTTGCGATTGGAGCGCGAATTTTAGCACGCGCTCCGGCAATTTCCGCACGCGCGGCACTGTACAGATGTGCAGTCGGGCCGGCTATAATCCGCCGCGCAAATTACTTCACTGGCGAGGCCGATCTTGGACGATTATCTGCAAAAACTCCTGCAAGAACTGGGTGAAGCGATCAACCGCGCGCTGGAAGATTCGGACGACATCGCCGAAGCTCGCGAGCGGTTGCGCGACGCCGGCCACGAAGTTTACCTGATGCTGGAAGCCACCATCGTACTCGGCGATTTGCAGGAGGATCCGCCCAAAAAGGCTCCCCGCGTGTCGGTCGAACAACGGCTGGCCGAAATCAGCCACGAGGACAAACAATTTCTGAAAAGCCTGAACATCAAATTCGACAACGACGACTAAAAGGAGCGCATAAGTTATGGCAACTCCGGCAACCGCAAACGAAGTGCTGACGATTGAAGAAATCAAAAAGAAATACGATTCGGAATGGGTGCTGATCGCCGACCCCGAAACCGATGAACATTTCAGCGTGCTCAGCGGCAAGGTGATCCATCACCATCCCGACCGCGTGGTGTTTGATCGAGACGTGTTGAAGCTCAATCCGCATCCAACCGACTTCGCCGTGCTTTACACCGGCAAACCGCCTGAAGGAGTTTCTTACCTGCTATGAGTACGCCTTTCGATCCTGATGCCGAATTGATTTACATCTGGGCGGAAATTTTGGGTGAAACCGGCAAAGCCCGTTTGCTGCTGGCACTCGACATCGGAGCGAGCCACACAATGATTAGCCACACTCGGTTGATGGAACTTGGTTACGATCCTGAAGCCGGTGAACGCAAATCCAGAATCGTTACCGGCAGCGGAATTGAAACCGTCTTCCACGTCACCCTCAAAAGGCTTACGACTCTTGGCCGTCGAAAAGAAATTTTTGAAGTCCACAGCCACGACTTGCCGGCAGAAACGGGAATTGACGGCGTACTCGGCCTGGACTTCCTTCGTAAACAGAACCTGAACATTGATTTTCGCAAGGGGCTGATCACCCTTTCATAAATTACCAAGACCAACGGAGAACCCTTGATGACTTCCCTCACAATTAACGCCGTCCCCATTCTCATCGCGGTTTTGTGCATTTACGCGATTGCCTATCGTTACTACAGCGCCTTCATCGCCGCCAAAGTGCTGGCGCTGGACGACAAGCGCATCACGCCGGCGCATCAATTGAACGACGGGCACAATTACACGCCGACCAACAAATACGTTTTGTGGGGACATCATTTTGCCGCCATCAGCGGGCCGGGGCCGTTGATTGGGCCGGTGTTGGCGGCGCAGTTCGGATTTTTGCCCGGATTGATCTGGCTGGTGATCGGCGTGGTGCTGGGCGGAGCGGTTCATGATTTCGTGGTGCTGGTGGCTTCGATGCGCAGCGGCGGCAAGTCGCTGGCGGAAATCGCGCGGCGCGAAATTGATCGCGTCACGGGCACGGTGGCGACCGTCGCCATCTTAATCATCTTGATCGTTGCGCTGGCCGGCGTAGGTTTGGCCGTGGTCAATGCCTTGGCCGAAAGCCCATGGGGATTGTTCACCATTGCGATGACCATTCCGATTGCGCTGTTGATGGGAATGTATATGTTCCGATGGCGCGGCGGCACGGAACGCGCCATCAAGGAAGGCACTGTCATCGGCGTCATCCTGCTGGTGCTGGCCGTCGTTTTTGGCGAAACCGTTCAGAATTCCGCTTTCGGTCATTACTTCAAATACGACAAGACAGCCATCACATTGATGGTTGCTGCTTATGGCTTTGTGGCGTCCGTGCTGCCGGTGTGGTTGCTGCTTGCACCGCGCGATTATCTCAGTTCGTATATGAAACTCGGCTCAATAGCCTTTTTGGCGATTGGGATTTTCGCCGTCATGCCGACTTTCAAAATGCCTGCCACCACGCCTTTCATTCACGGCGGCGGCCCGATCATTCCCGGCAAAGTCTTTCCCTTCGTATTCATCACCATCGCCTGCGGAGCGATCTCAGGTTTTCACGCGCTGATTAGTTCCGGCACGACGCCCAAGCTGATTGACAAGGAAACACACGCGCGACCGATTGGTTACGGCGCGATGCTTTGCGAATCCATCGTCGGCGTAATGGCCTTGATCGCCGCCGCTTCGATGTTTCCGCACGATTATTTCCAGATCAACATTCCGGTCGAAGCCTTTGCCAAAGTGGACGGCGCGTTGCGTTCGATGGGCTTTACAGAATCGAACCTCGCCGCATTGACGCAGGCTGTCGGCGAAGAGCGTCTGGCCGGGCGCACGGGCGGCGCGGTCAGTCTGGCCGTCGGCATGGCGCAAATCTTTTCGGCGATTCCGGGCATGTCGCATTTGATGAGTTACTGGTATCACTTCGCGATTATGTTTGAAGCCTTGTTCATACTGACGACGGTTGACGCCGGTACGCGCGTGGCGCGCTTTATGGTGCAGGAAACGCTCGGCACGATGCATAAAAAATTCGCCCAAACCGATTGGCTGCCTGGCGCGATTCTGGCCAGCGTACTGGCTGTCGTGCCCTGGACTTACATGATTATGAAAGGTTCGATTGCCACCATCTGGCCATTGTTCGGAATGGCCAATCAAATGCTGGCCTGCGTGGCCTTGTGCGTTGGCACAACCTTTCTGATTAACAACGGCAAAGCGCGTTATGCCTGGGTAACGATCCTACCGCTCAGCTTCGTCAGCGTCATCGAAATGACCGCTGGGTATCAAAACATCGTCAACAATTATTTGCCAAAACAGCTTTACCTGAACACGGGCATCACAGTGTGCCTGATGACCGGCTTGTTGATCGTCATCGCCGGCTCGGCGCGCAAATGGCATCGCGTAGCAATCAAGGGCGAACCGCATCAATCACAATTTTATCAACCTGGCCTGGCCGGACAGGACTAATCGCGACCAACTCTCACGTGGCGGGCATCGCGCCCACCATCCCCTGCTCGCTCCCAGATGCAAGCGTCACAATCGCGTTCCCAAAACGAGAAAAACGCTTGCGTTCTTAATATTCAAGAGGAACCCAATGAAACGGATCAGCTTGTTTTTCTTGCCAATGGCAATTCTGTCGTTGTGCCTGCTTTCAACGGCGTTTGCGCAAACTGAAAAGTCGGAGAAAGTGTTGCTCCATTTAACGCCGAAGCCGGAACAGACCACCAAGCTCCGCATGACCATGGAAATGGACATGGAATTGCGGTTTGAAGGCGACATTCCGCCGGAATTGGCGGCGATGAATCCAATGAAGATGCAGATGAAATCAGTCACCGCTTTCACGCAAAAAACCGGCGCGCTCGATAAACAAGGCCGCTTCGAGATGGAATTGATTTACGACGATGTCGCTCCCGAAATGATGATGAACGGCAATCCGGTTCCGGTCGGCGCGGAAACGGCGAAGCTGAACGGCAAAAAGATCAAGGTGACAATGGATCAGAAAGGCGGCATCTTCGACGTGCAATCGCCGGCGGAAATTCAAATGGACGCCGCCGCCTTCAAGGAATTGCTGAAATCGCTTTATGGCGCGTTGCCGACCGAACCGCTGGCAATCGGCGAAACGGCGACCGTGCCGCTCAGTATGGCGCTGCCGCTGCCGCTGCCCGGCGCGGGGCCGCTGAATTTGGTCGGCAGCAGCAAAGTCAAACTTTTGGCCGTCGAAAAAGAAGGAACACAGCAAATCGCCAAACTGGATTCAATCATGGAAGCCCGTATCAATTCGGTAGTGGATTTTCCCAGCCCAAACGGCGAGGCCAAAATGAAGATGGATTTTTCGATGACCGGCGGCGGCCCCTCGTCCGTCAATCTGGACAAAGCCACGGTCAAAACCAACGACATTACCATGAAGATGGAAGGCAAAATCAGCCCTGCGCCGGAAGCCGCCGACGCCAAGTTACCGACCATCGGACTGAAGGGCACGATCAAAAACATCGTCACCAGCAGCAACTAAACGTCAGAACTGCACCGTCGCGGCGCGGAATGCCGCGACGGCTTGTTCGTATTCAGCCTGAATTTCAATCAATTTGACGCGGGCTTCGGCGGTGGCGCGTTCGCGCTGGTTGACCAGAAACAACGTGCTGTCGCCGAGCCGGAATTTTTCGCGCTCGCCTTCTTCCAAACGGATGGCCAGTTCGACTTCTGTTTGCGCAGCGCGGTAACGGTCATACGTGGTGTTGATGGCCGACACTGCGTCCAGCACTTCGGTCGAAATGCGTTGGCGTTCGTTGAGCAAATCCAGATCGAGTTTTTGAATTTTCAGATTGGCCGCCGAAATGCGTCCGTCCGCCGTGCGCTGGCGCAGCGGCAGCGTAAAACTGACGCCTGCTTTGACGGTGTTGCCGATGGAACCCAGGCCTGCGTCGCGTCCGGGGCTGAAGGCCAGATCAATCGCGGGCAGGCGTTGATTTTTGGCCAAATCCAAATCCACTTGCGTGATGTCGCGATTGAGCGTGACGGCTTTCAATTCCGGGCGGCGTTCGATGGCCAGACGTTGGCCGGATTCGGCGCGATCCGTTCCGAAAACCACCGGCGAAGGCGTGCCGGCGGGCGCGGC
>CAZRXE010001557.1:0-5722 GCA_964603695.1 uncultured Heliomicrobium sp. | reverse complement strand
CTCGGCTGAAAACCGCTATAAGGTGCATTGCTTAAGGTGCATTGAATGAAACTGTCTGTGCGTTGGCGAATTGGATTGGGTTTGGTTTGGTTCCTGCTGTTGTTATGGCCGGTCGCGGGCAGCGCCTACGCCAAACTGTTCGACCTGGCGCATCGCGGGCGTTTGGGATGGCAAACGCAACAGCAGGGCGGCCGCAGTATGTTGGCCTCCATCAACCAATCCGAATTGCAAAGCGCGCTTCACCTCGGCGACGAGTTCCTGGCCGTCAACGGTGTGGAGCCTGCGAACGCTTCCAAAGCCATTTCCAAAATCATCAACAGCGGCCCGAACACTCCTTATCGCCTGACAGTCAAACGCAACGACCAACCGCAAGAACTCGAACTTCAAACCTTCGCCGCGCCCTGGCCTGATTGGGTCGAAGCCGTCGCCCGTCCGCTCATCAGCTTGTTGTTTTTGGTCACGGGCTTGTTCGTCTTTCTGCTCAAGCCTGATGACAAACAAGCCTGGTTGCTAGCCTTGATGCTGGGAACTGTCGCTTCCGTCGAGCCTGAATCGTTACACGATTTGCCGCTATGGTTTGCGCGGCTGGCGGTGATTGGGCGCATTTCCGCGTGCATTTTCATCGCCGTCGCCTGGCATTTCTTTTTGATTTTTCCTCAGCGTGCGCCTTTGCTGCGGCGCTTTCCGTGGTTGGAGTGGGCGCTTTACGTTCCCTACGTCCTGATTATCGCGCCGTGGTTTTTGTTCTCCGAAGGCTGGCGTTATTTCGACTTTCTCGCGCCCGCGATGCGCTGGATGTTCCGCACGAAATGGCTGATTGCAGCGGCGCAAGTGACGGCATTGATTTATATGGTCGTGGTAATGGCGACTCTGGCCGGCAATTACCGCGCGGCCAACCCGTTGGCGCGCCGCAAGCTACACCTCATCGCCGCAGGAAGCGGCCTGGGTCTGCTCAACTTTTTCCTGATGCCGGGCCTTCAATTTTTGAGAGTCAGCAACCTGATCCCGACGGCGTATTACTGGATGAACAAATCCTTGATTTTGACTTTGCCGCTGGTTCCGCTGTCGTTCGCTTATGCCATCGTCCGCCATCAAGTCATTCCGGTCGGCGTCTTGCTGCGCCGCAGCGCTCGGTATTTACTGGTGTCGCGCGGCGCGACTTTGCTGGAAGTCCTGCTGGTAATTCTGACCGTGACCGTTTTGCTGGGACAATTGACCGCTTCGTGGACTTCGCCGCTCGCCATCAGAATTTTTGCCGCTGCTGTCGGCATCGCCGTTTGGAACATCGCGCGCAGACTTCATCAACGTTACCTCGCCCCGGTCATTGACCGCCGCTTCTTTCGCGAAGCTTACGACGCACAACTACTCCTTTCTGAACTCACTGACCAACTGCGCACAACCGCCAGCCTGCCGGAATTGTTGTGCTTGGTCGCCACAAGAATCCAATCCGCCTTGCACACCGAAAGCCTGACCATCTTGTTGCGCGACGAAGAAACCGGCAATTACCGCAGCGCCTTTTCCACGCATGGCAATCCGTCGAACGTAATTCAGCTTTCCGGCAACAGCGCCCTGGTGCAACAACTGTCTGATAACGGGTTGCCGTTGGATATGGGAGACCTTTCGTCTGAAAACAAGATTGTTGTGGGCTGTGAAGTAATTGAGGAGGAAAGGGAGAAGCGGTTGGAGAAGGCGGAAGTGGCGATGTTGTTGCCGTTGGTGACGAAAAGCGGATTGTTGGGAATTGTGCTGTTGGGACGCAGACTGGGAGATTTGCCATTTTCCGGGGAAGACAAAAAGCTTTTGCAACGTGTTGCCGGCGCGGTCGCATTCGCGGTCGAAAACGCCCGCTTGATGGAACGCGCCATCGCCGATGCCAGACGCCGTCAGGAACTCGAAGCCGAAAACGAACAACGCGCTAAAGAACTGGAAGAAGCCCGCCAACTCCAGCTTTCGATGCTGCCGAAACGACTGCCGCAATTGCCGCATCTGGAAATTGCCGCGTACATGAAAACCGCGACCGAAGTCGGCGGCGACTATTACGACTTTCATTTATCTGAAAGCGGAGAGTTAACGGTCGTGGTTGGCGATGCCACTGGCCACGGCCTGAAGGCTGGAACGGTAGTGACTGCGACCAAAAGCCTGTTTAATCATCTGGCGCAAACGCCTGACATCCCGGACATCTTTCAACACTCTTCGCGCGCGTTGAAGCAGATGAACCTGCGTTCGATGTTCATGGCAATGACGATGATTAAACTCAACGGCTATCGCCTCACCATCTGTTCCGCCGGAATGCCGCCAGCGCTGATTTACCGCGCACGTGAACATCGCGTCGAAGAAGTTCTGCTCAAAGGAATCCCGCTCGGTAGTTTTCCAAACTATGTTTACTGCAAAGAAGAACTGACGCTCTCGCCCGGAGATGTGGTCTTATTGTTGAGCGACGGCCTGCCCGAACGCTTCAACGCCGAAGGCGAGATGCTCGGCTACGACAAACCCAGCCGCAGCCTGCTTGAAGTTGCACACCGCCCGCCGCAGGGAATCATTGATCACTTTGTCGGTCTGGGCGACACCTGGGCCGGAAGCAAACCGCTGGATGACGATATGACGCTGGTCGTGCTGAGGATGAGTTGACGACGGCATTTGTCACAGAGGCCACGGAGCGAACAAAAGGAAGACATAGATTTCTGTGTTCCGTGGCTCTGTGGCCTCTGTGGCTTTACTATTCCTATCGGAAAAGTTCACCTGCGATTTCTGACAACGCCCGAATGACCGGAGGCGCGATGCGTTGTGTGCGGGTGCGCGAATTCATGGTGGTGGCCAGCAACAGACCGACGCCGATGCCTGCGCCGAACGCGATCATCGTGGCCGTGCCTGGATTGCTGCGCGTGTATGTAGCGGCTTGATCCCAGGTGTCAGTTACGCTCTGGCTGGCGCGGTCATACGCCTGTCCCAGATTGTCCTTGGCCTTGCCCATCACTTCGGCGCTTTTGTCCAGGCCGCGTTTCACCGTTTGTTCAGCGGATTGCAGTGTGGATTGTCCCCAATCGTTGGTTGGAGATTGTTCCCGCGCGGTGCGCGCTGCGCTTGCGCTGGACATTTGCCCGCCAGCCATCGAATCGGTTGTCGTTCCGCCCGGCATCCCCGACGTTGTGGAAGTTTGCGTTCCGATTCCCGGAGTGTTTTTCATTGTATCTGCCATAATTCCCCCTTCGTAATTTTGATGAATGTTGAAATGCGTGGGACTGACTTCGGTCAATCCCATTGCCGTATTTTTCTCTGCACACTTTTTCAGCCGCGCTCTGGGAGCGCAGACCTTCCAGGCTGCTGGTCTGATGAGCGAGTCTTTCTGGAAAAGAAAGGTCGCACCTGTCGCGTCTCGCAGCTTGTAAGAACTACGCTCCCAGGGTCTTTGCGTTAATCCAGCGGCGCTGCTCGTGGATTGTTGTAATCCGATTTTTGATTTGTTTCGCGTGGTTCATCTTCCTGCAATCCCAGGTATCTGTTTCTCAAATACTCCGTTGCCGATTTCATCAAAAATCCTGTCATCGCGCCTTTCAGCGTCTGACTGATGCTAGGGCTTGGCGGCGAGTCGGATAACTGACTGCGAAATTGTCCGCCGAATTCCTTGATGCTGTCGGCCAATGCATGTTGGATTCGCTGCATTGGCGTGGGGCGAGGTTTGAAAATTCCGGACACCAGAATTCCCAATCCCGCCGCTACGCCGACAGCCGCCAAGGGATGGCGAGCCACATAAGTCCGCCAATCGAATGTTGCTTGAAGCCGGTCGCTCAGCCGATCCACGGTTTCGGTGATGGATTCGCGGCGCGCGGCAATATCTTGCCGAATCTCTTCCGCGCTACGTTCGGCATCGTTCGCATCGTTTTTGTCATTCCGCTCCGGTGCCATTTCCACAGAGGCTGCGCTTAGGTGATTTCCTTTAGCCATTCTTTGTTTTCCTCCAGAGTTTCAATCGTTTGTTCCGGCTTCAATGAGGTTTGTTTGAGTTTTCCGAATCCGACAGCCGCCGTGATGCCTGCGATCACCGCGAACACACCGCCGACAATCAAGGCTGCCTGCCAGGGGGCGAAGTATTGCGCCAACGCCAGCACTGCGGCGGCGCATAAAATTAACAGCGCGACCAGACCCAACACTGCTCCGATGGTGATGACCACGACTGCGGATTGAAAGACTTTCATCTTTTCTGTTACTTCCTGCCGGGCCAGCGCCACTTCGTCGCGCACCAAGCTTGCAGATTGAGTGGCCAATTCGCTGAGCAGCGCGCCCAGACTTTCACGTTCCTGCGCGTTTCCAGGCCACCATTTCACTTGCTGTCCTTGTTCCTGCTGCACGTAGTCTTTATTCCAGCCCATAAACTTGTTACCTCCGGCGTAGCAATCCGCCGAGTACCAGGCCGACAGCACCTGCAATCAGCAAACTGCGCCCGGGGTTTTTGCGAACGCTACTTTCGATGTCGTTGCGCACTTGTTCCGGTTCCAGGCGGCTGACGTAATCCGCTGACCGATCCAGCCAATCCGCCGCTTGATGCCCGAAGCGCGTAAACTGAGTTTCTTCCGTCCCGCGTCCCGCAGTTTGATGTAGCGAATCCGCCGCCGCGTGAAGCTTGTCTGCCACCGTGGATTTCACTTGGCTCAATGTAGATTCGCCCTGCTCCCGCGCCCGATTAAAAGTTCCACCGTCAGCCTGCCTGCCGTACTGTCCGCCGCTTGCGTATCCAATATTCCGTTCGTTGGTTTCCATTAGCCTTTTCCTTTCAGAATTGATGTTTCTTTTGCTTATTGCTTTGATTGAATGGCGCGACGTTCGTCAGCCGCACTATCAAGCCTTTCTGCAAAGCGTAGGCCAGCGGCAAACGCTACTCTTTTCCCCGCTGGATACACTTTTCCGCAAATCCAATCCCCAAAGCCTGACTGAATCGAAAACAGAACTGTCTTTTGGAAATACTCATGGGATGCTGAAACCTTTGTCTGATTGTAGGTCAGGTTATCCAGCGGGAAGCTGCCGCTGCTTTGCCTGCCTGTCCCGCTTTGTACCGTCGCACTCTGATTCGCCATCGTTGCGTCTTCCTTTGTTTGCCGTTGTAAATTCCGGAAATTCGGTCTGCGAGTGATTGCCCACCCTCAACCTATTGGCATCAATCTACTGAATGAGATTCGATCAGGCGGGACGGTCTTTCCACGGCCAATTGCGACAATTTCATATCCGACGCCGAAAGACTGAGCACATCGAACTGTAAGCGAACAGGCAATTGCTGAAGCAAAATCTTCCGCCCATTTTGAAATTGAACCCCGTCGCGATACCGATGAGATTCAATACTCAGTTGCGTAAAGATCACTTCCTCTTCGGCGGCGATGTTCAATTTCTCCTGCAAGGAAGATGGAATTTCCCGCAAGACCAAATGCGCCCCCGGAGGAATACAAACCGCTGGAACCGGCGGAGCCTCCCTGAACAGATTCATAACCCTTTGCCACCACTTCGCCGGCTGCGACATATCGTAAGAAGTTGTCAGGTCATAAGGCGAGGCTAGTCCCAACGAACCCGTCGGGAATTTGTGAACTTGTAATGGTTCACCTTCCACCGCCAACCGATTCGGAGCATTTTGCAGCGAGTAATCACACATAATTTTTACTCCTATGATGAGTTGTCTACTCCTTTCTTTTTGGTTTCCCATTTTTACATTTTGTTCTCTGCTGAAAGTCGGTGTCTG
>CAZRXE010001556.1:0-2518 GCA_964603695.1 uncultured Heliomicrobium sp. | reverse complement strand
TGAATTTGAAGTAGTGCGTCTTGCAACGGTCTAAGCTTACATCAGATTTCAACTGGTTGAAGAGATCACTTGCGGGTGTATGGCAGGGGGAAAGCCGGCGTTATTCCCGGCATTTTTCAGTTTGCGCGCAGGTGGAATTCGCGGCGGGAAGCGGCCCAGGCTTCGTGCTTTGAATTGAGTTTCAATCTTCATTCCCGGCATTTTTCAGTTTGCGCGCAGGTGGAATTCGCGGCGGGAAGCGGCCCAGGCTTCGTGCTTTGAATTGAGTTTCAATCTTCTCAGTCCCGAAGTTTAGCGGTAAACTCCAGGGCATGGACGAAAGAGACTTTTACACCGAAAAGCAGGAAACGAAGCGGGCGAATTATGTTTGCCCGAAGTGCCGTCAAAGTCAGGAATTTCAGATTCGCTGGTTGCGGCGAACGAAAAAGCGCGAATTGCCGCGCGGCGCGAGCGATTTCGACCGCGCCAAATTTGCCAAAGCGCGCGATTACATGGTTCGGGTAGATGACATGTGCTACTGCCCGAATCCGCGTTGCCGCGCCAAGTTCGAGATTCCCAATTCCCAAACCGTCGTGTTCGTCTGACACGGCGTAAAAAGTCCTGAAGACAGGATTCGCAAGATTGGCTGGAAACGCTCTTTTTCCGCCAATCCTGTTCGTCCTGTCTTTTTTGTTTGCACCGCCATGAACTTTGAAACTTACGAAGCAAGTCTGACAACAAAAACTCCGCCTGCCGGACTTTCGCCTTTTCTGACCGCGCTCTGGCACGAAAAGCAGGGCGATTGGGATCAAGCGCATCGCATTGTTCAAGACATCAACACTGCCGATGCCGCCTGGGTTCACGCTTACCTGCACCGTCGCGAAGGCGACGAAAGCAACGCACGTTATTGGTATCGCAACGCGAACAAATCCTTTCCGTCAGATCAATCGCTCGATGAAGAGTGGGAATCCGTGGTTAAAGCTTTGTTGCGAAGGGAGCGTCTATGAAGCGAACTCGATTGCTGAAGCTGATTGTGTTGAGTTGTTGTTTGTTCTTGCAGGCGAAGTTTTCCGGCGTGTCTTTCGGCGCTTTTGATGCTGCGGATTATTGGGCGTTTCGCAAGCCTGTGCGTCCGGTTGTTCCATCGGTCAAAAACGCCGCCTGGGTGAAAAATCCGATTGATGCTTTTGTGCTGGCGAAGCTGGAAGAAAAAGCTTTGTCGCCGGCTGCGCCCGCTGACAAACGCACGCTGTTGCGCCGCGTGACTTTCGACCTGACGGGTTTGCCGCCGACGCCGGAAGAGATCAAAGCGTTTCTGGCGGACGCTTCGCCTGACGCTTACGAAAAAGTCGTCAAGCGATTGCTGGCTTCGCCGCGTTACGGCGAACGTTGGGCGCAGCATTGGCTGGATGTGGCGCGCTTCGGCGAAACGAACGGCTTTGAACTCGATCAGGATCGTGAACAGGCCTGGCGCTATCGCGATTACGTAGTCAATTCGCTGAACGCCGACAAGCCTTATGACCGTTTCATTGTTGAACAACTGGCCGGAGACGAACTCGACTCGGAAAGTTTTGAAATGCGCGTGGCCACAGGCTTTTTGCGTGCCGGACCGCAACACGTCGTGGCGGGCAATCAAGACGTGGCGCTGAACAGGCAGGAATGGTTGACCGAAGTGATGTTCGGTGTCGGCAATGGAATTCTGGGTCTGACCGTAGGCTGTGCGCGCTGCCACAACCACAAGTTCGATCCGATTCCGCAAGCGGATTATTACCGGCTGCAAGCCTTTTTCGCCGCCGCCGATAATCAGGATTTCAAACGCCCGACCAAAGAACAGGAAGCCGCTTACGCTGCTGCCGTCAAAGCTCACAAAGAAAAACTCAAACCGATTCAGGATCAAATCGCCGCTATCGAAAAGCCTTACAAAGATCGGCTGACGGCGGAAAAGCGCGCCAAGCTTGAGCCGCAATTCGCCAATGCGCTAGCCAAAGAGGAAAAGTCTCGTAATGAAGAAGAGAAGCGATTGGCCAAAGATGCGCAGCGGATGCTCAACGTGAATTGGGATGAAATCCTGGCCGCTCTTTCGCCCGAAGACAAAGCCACGCGCGCCGCGCTGCGCCAGCAAATGCACAAAATCAATTTGTACGAGCCGGAAGCGCCGCCGAAAGCTTTGGCGGTTGCCGATGCGCTCAAACCCGTTCCGCCCATGCACTTGCTGAAGGGCGGCGATCCGCACCGTTTGGGCGAAGTGGTCACGCCCGGATTTTTAAGCGCGCTGTTGCCTAAAGACGCGCCAACCCAAAGCTTGATGCTGTGGATCAAGCCTGTGGAACGCGGCGAATTCAAATCCACGGGGCGGCGATTGGCGTTAGCGCGCTGGCTGACGCAGGCGGATCATCCGCTGACGGCGCGCGTGATGGTCAATCGTTTATGGCATCACCATTTCGGACGCGGCATCGTCGCCACGCCGAACGATTTCGGACGCAACGGTCAACAGCCCACGCATCCTGAGTTGCTGGATTGGCTGGCGACCGAATTCGTC
>CAZRXE010001555.1:0-7673 GCA_964603695.1 uncultured Heliomicrobium sp. | reverse complement strand
AGGGCGACGGCTTGTCCATCCGGCAACCAACCCAGCACGCCGGCTGGTTCCATCGTCAATTGGCGCGGTTTTTTGCCGTCGGCGTCCATCAGCCAGACTTCGCCATCTGCGCCCAAACGCCAAACGCTGTAAGCGATGGTCGAGCCGTCAGGCGAAAACGACTGCGCGGTTTTGCGGTAATTAGTGTCGCGCGTGAGCAGCACAGGCGCGGCGGCGGCTTCGTGAGTGGCTGGATCAAGCGCCACCGACGCCACGTTGCTGTCGGCGGTCAAGGCGCTGTAGGCGATCCGCTTGCCGTCGGGCGCGATGCTTAAATGGCGCAGCAGCGAGTTGCCAGTATTGGCCAGTTCAATGGCCGGCTCGATCGGATTGCCGCCCGCATCAAGCGGCAATTGCCATAGCCGAAAGTTACCGGCAGCGGTGCTGAAGTAGAGATGCCGTCCGTCCGGGGCGAAGACCGGATCGAAAAACAGTGATTGCTCTTCGCGCCACAATTGCGGTGTGCCGCCACGCGCCGGAATTACCCATAACCTGGAGCTGCCGGTGTCATAACTGACAAACACTATGCGCCGTCCGTCCGGTGACCAGGCGGGCGCACCGTGACCGCCGCCTGGCGCGCCGGGCTTCGTCAATTGGCGCGCCGCGCCGCCGGCGGCGTCAATCAGCCACAGTGTCGAGGGCGGCAGCGCGCCAAAGGCCATCTGGCTCAAGTCCGCCGGCGCGTCGGATTGAAAGGCTATGGTTGCACCGTCCGGCGACCAGACCGGGCGCGAACCGAATTCGGTCAACCGCCGCGCCAGCCCGCCCAGCGCCGGAATCAACCACAATCCGCCGCGCTGGCGCGAGTGATACACAACCTGCCTGCCGTCCGGTGACCAGGCCGGTTGCAGATTCTCCGCGCCGTCCGTCGTCAGTTGAATTTCGCGCCCGCCCGGCGCGAGTTGGCGCAGGAAGAGTTCAAAATGTCCGTCGCGCAACGAGGCGTAAACCAGCGCGCTGCCATCGGGTGAAAACATAGGGAAAATGTCTAATCCGGCATTGGCTGTCAGTTGTCGTGTTTGCCGCACGCTGCTGACCGCCGTGATGCCAGGGCGCTTCCACCAAAACCAGCCGAAGCCGACAGCCAGCAAGGCCATCAGCGACAAACCGAATTTGAACCAGGCGATGTTGTGCGCTCGCGGTTCGTTGTGGGGCGGACTGACGATTTGTTCCTCAAACGGTTCCGGCGGTGATGCAACCGCGCGACCGTTCAGCCCGGCTTCGACCACTTCCACGTCGGCAATGAAGCGATAGCCGCGCGTCGGGACTGTTTCGATGTAGCGTGCTTCTTTGGCGTCGTCGCCGAGCGTTTTGCGCAACTGTGCGATGACGCGGGTCAGGGCGTTCGGCGTGACGAATGTTTCTTTCCACACCTCGTCCAGCAATTCCTGCTTTTCGACCAGCCGGTCGCGATTGGCCAGCAAAAAGACCAGCACGGCCAGCGCCTTCGGTTCCAGCGGCAAAGGCTGCCCCGCCCGCCAGACCTTGAAGTCCTGCGGGTCAACGCGCACATCATTGAATTGATAGCATTGATAACAACTTTTTCGGTTCATCACTGAATCATCAGCCCTTCGTGTTGAAACATCACGTCGCCGTCACGACCGGCAATCGCTTGTCCGCGCAGACTCCACGCCGTGTTTGACAACAACTGCAAACAAGGGAGGGTTTCTATGCGAGCGAATTGGATTTCCAAATTTCTGGTCAGCATTGCGCTGTTTCTGTTATGCGGCAGCGCACTGGGCGCGCCGATTGAGTCGCTGAACTTTACGCTCCGGTGCGGTCATTTGATCGTCATTCCGGTTACAGTCAACGGCTCCGGCCCCTTTGAATTTTTGTTGGATACGGGCGCGACGACGACGCTCGTCACGCCGGAGCTGGCGCGGCAATTGCGACTGCGCCCGGTGGATCGCATCGAATTGGTAACGGTTGCCGGGTCTCAAATTTTGGTGCGCGCCGAACTGGATCAAGTCAGTGTCGGGGCGCAAACTGCCGCTGGCGTCGAAGTCTTAATCAGCGATTTGCGCGAAGTGCGCAATATTGAACCGAAGCTGTGCGGCGTTCTGGGACAGAACTTTTTGGCGCAGTTCAATTTCCTGATTGATTACGCCGCGCAACGGTTGGAATTTGAAACGCGCGATGAACTTTCCGAGCGATTATGCGGCGAGCGCTGGTCGCTGTCCCGGCAAGACGAATGTTGGCTGGTGACGCTGCCCGTGAATCAAAAACCCTGGCGGTTTGTGCCGGACACCGGAACGGCGACGCTGTTGCTTTTCGGCGAACACAAACTGGACTGGTCGCTGATCGCGCCGCAAGCGCAATTGCTGCGCACAGACCTGGGCAGCCGCATGGTGTCCCAACGTCGAGCGCGCAGCCTGCAAATCGGCCTGGTGCAATTCACCGATTTGCCCACGACGATGCTGGCGGCGGATCAAGCGCGCCGCGAAGACGGGTTGTTGCCGCTGAGCTTGTTTCAGCGTGTTTATATCAATCATCGTCAGGGCTATTTGATCTTAAATCCGCTCGCCGCCAAATAATGCGGTTAGTCCGCTGTTTGGCTGGACATTTCCGTCTCCTGAAAGCTATACCAACCGCCGGAAAACGACTCGCACCTGAGTCCGCTCCCGTCGCGTGTGTACGCGGGAATTTTTGTTCAGCGGCTTTTACAAGGAGGAATGTCATGGCTGAAATCGGTTCGATTGGCTGGATGGATTTGACGGTGGAAAACGCCGACACTGTCCGCGAATTTTATAGTCAGGTGGTCGGTTGGAAATCCACCAGCCTGAATATGGGCGATTACGAAGATTACTGCATGGCCGAACCCGGCACGGACAAAACCGTTTCCGGCATCTGTCACGCACGCGGCGGAAACACAGGCTTCCCGCCGGTCTGGCTAATTTACATCAATGTTGCTGACCTCAATCAAAGTCTCGCGCGCTGCGCCGAACTCGGTGGCGAAGCCGTCACGCCTATCAGAACTTACGCCGGGCACGGTCGCTATTGTGTCATACGTGATCCGGCGGGAGCCTTCGCCGCCTTGTTCGAGCCGGTCAATCAATAATTCAAGGCGCTAACGGATTTTTCCGTGAGGGGAAAATCAAAACAACGGAATGGAACTCTCTGCGCAGCCGTCGGAAAGTACCGTAACTTGATGCCAGGGCTGTTGCAAAGTCCGGTTTGGCCGGATAACCGTGACTTTGCAACAACTCCGGCCTCTCGCCGGCTGAGACAATTCGTCTCGCTCGTGAGGCAAACTTGGTCAGGCTCATCCCGCCACGCAATCGCTTCAGTTCACCAGCGCCAGGGCAAAGTCTTGTTTTTGCTAACTGATGGTGATGTTTTTCCTTTGAGCATCGGGGTGGCACGCGGGTTGACAAGCGTCGGCGGAGTTGAAGCTTATGAAACCCAATCACGATCATCACAATACACATTCATCCGATACCCACCTGACGCCTTACCGACGGCTGGCGCAAATGCTGCGGCTGGATCGCGGCGATTACCTGGTCATTGTCCTGTACACCGTTTTCATTGGCCTGCTGACGCTGGCTGTGCCGCTGGCTGCACAAGCTTTGGTCAACACCATTGCGGCGGGCGTGATGTTGCAGCCGTTGGTGGTGCTGACGCTGGGCGTGTTGGGTGCGTTATTGTTTGCGGGCGTGCTGCGGCTGATGAAACTGTCGTTGCTGGAAAAATTGCAGCAGCGCGTGTTTGCGCGCGTGTCGCTGCAACTGGCCGAACACCTACCGCGCATTCAGCACGACGTAATCGTCAGCGAGTACTCGCCGCAACTGGCCAACCGCTTTTTCGACGTGGTCACAATTCAGAAAACGATGGCCAAGATTCTGCTCGACGGCCCGGCGGCGACGCTGCAAGTTTGTGTGGCGCTGTTGCTGATGTCGTTTTACAGCCCTTATCTATTGGGCTTCGCGGTGTTCCTGATTCTGTTCATCGCCTTTGTCGTTGGCGTGCTTGGCGTTGGCGGATTGCGCACCAGCATCGAAGAGTCTTACGGCAAATACAACGTGGCCGATTGGCTGGAAGAATTGACACGCTGCCAGCGCAGTTTCAAAATGAACGCCGCGCCGAATTTCGCTGTTGAAAAAGCCGATGAACTGGTGGTGGATTACGTCAAAGCCCGCCGCGAACATTTCCGCGTGCTGTTCCGACAGGCTTTCGGGAATTATCTGTTTCGCGCCGTAGCGAGCGCGGGCGTTTTGGCTATCGGCGGATGGCTGGTCATCAATCGTCAAATGACGCTCGGCCAAATCGTGGCGGCGGAAATCGTGGTCGTCGGCGCGCTCGAAGGTCTGGAAAAAATCATACGCCTGCTCGAAACTTTTTATGATCTGCTGACAGGGCTAGACAAAGTCGGCCATCTCACCGATCTGCCCGCCGAACACTGCAAAGGCCGTGAATTGCCGCGCAATCCCGAAGGCGCAAGCGTAGTTTGCCGCAACGTCCGTTTCGCTTACGAAGGACGCGGCGAAATCCTGTCCAATCTGAACCTGAGCATAGAACCAGGGCAGCACGTCAGTCTGGTAGGCAAAAGCGGCGTGGGCAAATCAACGCTGGCGATGCTGTTTTGCGGTCTGCACGAAGCCAATCACGGACTGGTGCAAATCAACGGCATGGATGTTCGCGATGCGCATCCGGAAAGTTTGCGGCGTTCGGTGGGATTGGTCAGCGATGCCAATGAAATCTTTGCCGGAACGCTTGAAGAAAACATTCTGCTGGGGCGCGATGACATCACACACGAAGATTTGCAATGGGCGATTGAGTTCGCGCAACTGACCGAAGACCTGGCGGCGCTGCCTGACGGTTTGCAAACGCGCGTGGTCAGCGAAGGCCGTAATCTGTCGCGCGGACAGGTGCAACGCCTTTTGATCGCCCGCGCGGTGGTCAGCCGCCCGCAGCTTTTGATTCTGGACGAAGGCTTCACCGGAGTGGACGAAAACGACAAGCTGATGATTCTGGAAGAACTCTTCAACGAACGTCACAACTGGACGATCATTGATATTTCCCACGACCCTGAAGTCGTCATTCGCTCCAGCAAAGTGCATGTGCTGGCCGACGGACAGATTGCCGAATCTGGACGGCCTTCGGAACTGATGCGCGTACGCGAATGCTCGTTCACGAAACTGTTTCCTACCTTGGGACTGCGCGAGGTCAAGTAATCTCGCCCAACTGAATTTTTGACCTATGACTGCTTTAAGAGTAAAAAAGAGCAATATCGTCGAAATGCCTACCGCGACGCCGAAACCTGTGAAAAAGACCAATCTCAAATCATTGGAGTTGATGAAAACACCGCATGCGCTGCGCCCTGTGCTGTTGGCGCTGCTGCTGCTTCTTCTGATTGTCGTGCTTTGTCTGATGTTCGTTCCGTGGCAGCAATCAGTGACAGGTTACGGACGCGTAATCGTTTTTTCGCCGATGGATCGTCCGCAGAGCATCGAAGCGCAAATCCCAGGTCGCATCGTGCGCTGGAATATTGCTGAAGGCCAGACGGTCAAGGTGGGTGACATCATCGCCGAAATTCAGGACATTGATTCCAAGTTCCTGACCGCCGATCAGGTGGAACGTTTGCGTTCGCAACAAGCATTTATGCAAACGGGCTTGCAGCAATCCTTTGCCCGCGAATCCGCGCTTGGCGGACAACTTTCTGATCTGGAAAAGTCGCGCAATCTGGCCATTCCCGCTGCCGAACAGCGCGTGCGTCAGGCGCAGGATCGCTTGGTGGTTGCACAGCAAAACGTCGAACAGGCGAAACAGGCCGTCACCACTTCCGAACTGAACTTGACCCGAATGCAGGAATTGTTCGGCAAAGGTTTGCGGTCGAAACGCGATTTGGAATTGGCCGAACTCGATATTGTCAGCGCCAAAACCCGCCTGGAAAGCATGGTTGCCGCGCAGAACGTGGCCGAAAAAGATTTGCAGGTAGCCCGGCTCGATAAAGACCGCGTCGTCAACGACACCTCGGCGCAATTGTTTTCCATTCGCGCGTCGCTGGCGTCAGTGCGCGAAACCATCGCCAAAGGCAACGGCGATTTGCAAAAGATGCAGGTGGACATCAGCAACGTCTCCGAACGCACCGAACAACGTCTGATCAAAGCCCCGCGCGACGGCAAACTCGTTCGCGTGATGGAAGCCGGCGTCGGCCAGACCGTCAAAGCCGGCGATGAATTGGCTGTGCTGGCTCCGTCAACTAACGACCAAGCGGTCGAATTGTGGCTGTCGGCTTATGATGCGCCGCTGGTTTCGGTCGGCAGACAAGTGCGATTGAATTTCGCCGGTTGGCCCGCCGTGCAATTCGTCGGCTGGCCTTCGGTTGCCGTCGGCACATTCGCGGGCAAGGTCAAAGTGATGGACGCCGTGGATGACGGTAAAAACCGTTTCCGCATCATCATCGAGCCTGACACCGAAGCCATCAAATCCGGCAAGGACGATCCCTGGCCATCGCTCAACGAATTGCGTCCCGGCGCGGAAGTCAATGGCTGGGTGATGCTGGACACCGTTTCGCTGGGCTGGGAATTGTGGCGGCAATTCAACGCCTTCCCGCCCACGGTCAATCGCGGCCCCATCGGTGAAAAACCGAAAGCTGATGTCAGCGGCGGCAAGGAGAAAAAAGACAAAGGCGACGAGAAGGAAGAGAAGTAATCGCTCGATAAGAGCGCAAACGAAACCCAAGCAGGAATGAAAACATATTTGAGTAGATTGATCGGCTGTCTGGCCATAATGTTGTTGTCCGCCGGCAGCGTCCCGGCGCAGGAAAACAATTCCAATTCCCAATCGCCGAAGCCGGAATCGGAGACTGTGGCGCGTTCGATTCGCGAAGCGTTGAATCAACGGGTGTCGTTGTTCGACTGGAATTTGTTGGACACCGCCGACGCAGGCCAATCCACCTCTACGGCCAAACCACAATCCACACTGACGCTCGATGAAGTGCTGTCGGCTGTCGAACTCTATCATCCGAAATTATTGGGCGCGGAACGGCAGCGCCAAATCGCTTCGGCCAAGCGACTGGAAAAACAAGGTGCGTTCGATCCGGTGTTCACCACCGGCGCGGATTACCTGCGCTTCAATACCGATTTCGACAGCAAAACCCTGCGCGGCAAACCCGCGACCATGCGGCTGGCCGACGCGGGCGTGGAAGTCTTGACGCGCTCAGGCATCAAGATCGGCGGGGGCACGCGCTTCAATCTGGGCAAGGTGAAATCGCCACTTTCGCCGACGGGCAGCGGCGGCGAATACTTCATGGAATTCAAAATGCCGCTTTTGCGCGGCTGGCGCATCAACGAAAAATCCGCCGCCGAACGTCAAGCTCTGTTGGGCGAACCGCTGGCCGACACGGAATTTCAAACCACACGGCTGGACTTGTTGCTCAAAGCGGCAACGACGTATTGGGAATGGGTGGCGGCCAAACAAAAACTGGACGTTGCGCGCAATCTGCTGACGCTGGCCGAATTTCGCAGCCGCGCCGTTCGCGACCGCGTGGCGGCGGGCGACCTGCCGCAGATTGACGCCGTTGAAGCCGACCTGGAAGTCCAACGCCGGCAAGGCGGCGTGGTCAAAGCCGACCGCGATTTGCAAAAGGCCGCGTTCAAATTGTCTCTGTTTTTGTGGCAGCCGAACGGCCTGCC
>CAZRXE010001554.1:0-6493 GCA_964603695.1 uncultured Heliomicrobium sp. | reverse complement strand
ACCTTCTTTCAATGGGATTGCTGCTTTTTCATCTCAGTCACGGCGTATCGAGCCTGTTTCAATCCCTGGGTTTGCGCAGCAAGAAAATCGTTAATGTACTGGATAAGCTGGCGCGCGGTTCGGCGTTGATTTTGTTTTTAGGCAATGCCTCGATTCCGCTTTCGATTCTGGCGGGGGTTATCAAGTAGTTATGAGCATCACACTCGATTCAAAAATTCCTTCCGGCCCGGTTTGGTCAAAATGGACGAAGTACAGGCAGGACATGAAGCTGGTCAATCCGGCCAACAAACGCAAATTCACCGTGCTGGTCGTCGGTTCCGGTCTGGCGGGCGCTTCAGCGGCGGCGACGTTGGGCGAACTCGGTTACAACGTCAAATGCTTTTGTTATCAGGACAGCCCGCGCCGCGCGCACTCCATCGCCGCGCAGGGCGGCATCAACGCGGCCAAGAATTACCGCAATGACGGCGACAGCGTTTACCGTTTGTTTTACGACACGATCAAAGGCGGCGACTTCCGCGCCCGCGAAGCCAATGTCCACCGTCTGGCCGAAGTCAGCGTCAACATCATTGACCAATGCGTGGCGCAGGGCGTTCCCTTCGCCCGCGAATACGGCGGATTGCTCGACAACCGCAGCTTCGGCGGCGCGCAGGTGTCGCGAACGTTTTACGCGCGCGGACAGACTGGACAACAACTTCTGATCGGCGCTTATCAGGCGTTGGAGCGGCAGATTCATCTGGGCGCGGTGCAAATGTACACACGCACCGAATTGCTGGATGTAGTGTTGGTGGACGGTCACGCCAAGGGCATCGTCACGCGCGATCTGGTGACGGGCAAAATCGAAGTCCACGCGGGCAACGCCGTCGTGCTGGCAACCGGCGGTTACGGCAACGTTTTTTATCTTTCAACCAACGCCAAAGGCTGTAACGTGACGGCCACCTGGCGTGCGCACAAAAAAGGCGCGCTGTTTGCCAATCCCTGCTACACGCAAATTCACCCAACCTGCATTCCGGTCAGCGGCGATCATCAATCCAAACTGACCTTGATGTCCGAGTCTTTGCGCAACGACGGGCGCGTCTGGGTTCCGAAAAAAGCTTCGGATTGCGGCAAATCGCCGGGCCAGATTGCGGACGGCGACCGCGACTATTACCTGGAACGCAAATATCCGAGTTACGGCAATCTCGCGCCGCGCGACATCGCTTCGCGCGCGGCCAAACAGGTTTGCGACGAAGGCCGCGGCGTAGGCCCCGGCGGACGCGGCGTGTACCTGGATTTTTCGGCTTCAATTCAACGGCTGGGCGAAGACAAAATCCGCGAACGTTACGGCAATCTGTTCGACATGTACGAGCGCATCACAGGCGAGAACGCCTACAAACAACCGATGCGCATTTACCCGGCCATCCATTACACGATGGGCGGCCTGTGGGTGGATTACGAATTGATGAGCAACGTGCCCGGTTTATTCGTCATTGGCGAAGCGAACTTTTCCGATCACGGCGCTAACCGGTTGGGCGCATCGGCATTGATGCAAGGCTTGGCGGACGGCTATTTCGTCCTGCCCCAAACCATCGGCGGCTACTTCGCTTCAGGCAAAAGCGGCGCGCCGGCGGCGGATCATCCCGAATTCAAAAAGGCGCTCGAAGAGATTCAAAACCGCACCAACCGCCTGCTTTCGATCAAAGGCAAAAGGACAGTGACGGACTTTCACCGCGAACTCGGCAAATTGATGTGGGATAACGTGGGGATGGGCAGAACCGACGCCAGTTTGAAACAGGCGCTCAAACGCATTCCCGAAATCCGCCACGAGTTCTGGGAAAACGTCACGGTGCTGGGCAGCGGCAACGAATTGAATCCGGCGCTGGAATACGCCGGGCGCGTGGCGGACTTTTTGGAATTCGCCGAACTGCTGGCCTTCGACGCGCTGCAACGCGAAGAATCCTGCGGCGGCCACTTCCGCGAAGAGTACCAAACCGAAGACGGCGAGGCGCTGCGACAGGACGACAAGTTCGCTTACGTCGCGGCCTGGGAATTCAAAGGCGTTGATCAATTCCCGACGCTGCACAAAGAGACGCTGGTTTACGAAGAAGTCCACATGACGCAGCGCAGCTATAAATAAACGAATTATTCAGTTAGCAGTCGGCGGCCAAACTTTCGGCGTTTCCGGCGTTGTGAACCGGGAATTCCTAGACTTGCTTGAGCCGTTAGCCGAGCCGCCGGCTGCTTTGAAGCAATCAAGGAGCTTTTTGCAATGAACCTGACACTGCGTGTCTGGCGACAGAAGAATCAAGAAACGCCGGGACAGTTCGTCACCTACGAAGCCAAAGACATCAGCGAAGACATGTCTTTTCTGGAAATGCTCGACGTGGTCAACGAAGGGCTGATTAAACGCGGTGAAGAACAAATTGCCTTCGACCACGATTGCCGCGAAGGCATCTGCGGCACATGCAGCCTGGTCATCAACGGCACTCCGCACGGCCCGCTGAAAGCGACGACGACCTGCCAATTGCACATGCGCACGTTCAAAGACGGCGACACCATCGTCGTCGAACCATGGCGCGCCGCTCCTTTCCCTGTCATCAAGGATTTGGTGACCGATCGCAGTGCCTTCGACCGCATCATCCAATCCGGTGGTTATGTTTCGGTTTCAACCGGCGGCGCGCCGGACGGCAACGCCCTGCCAATTCCCAAAGAAGACGCCGACAAATCTTTCGACGCTGCGGCCTGCATCGGCTGCGGTGCGTGCGTAGCAGCCTGCAAAAACGCTTCGGCAATGCTCTTTGTCGGCGCGAAGATTTCCCACCTCAGTTTGCTGCCGCAAGGCAAAGCCGAAGAAAACCGCCGCGTGCTGAATATGGTCGCGCAAATGGACGCCGAAGGCTTCGGCAACTGCACCAACATCGGCTCCTGCGAAGCTGCCTGCCCGAAGGAAATCACGCTCGACAACATCGCGCGAATGAACAGGCTCTATGCCAAGGCATTGCTGAAAAACAAACTTGCCTGACAAAAAATGGCGTTGTCGATGACTTTGCTTACCTTGGGAAGGTAATCACGTGTAAGTGTGCGGATGAGATTGTTATTGTTCGCGCCGTTCGGGTCGTCGTAATCGTAGCTGTAATCAATGATCTTGTCCGCCGGATTACTCGCCAAGTCCACCTTCATCGAGGCCGGCTGCGAATGCTGTTGTGAGTGGCCCATCGTCAGCCTGCGCCCGTTGCCGTAGTTCAGATTGGTATGACGCATCTCAGCACTCAAGACGAACCCCGACAGCCAGCGGCGCTGGCCTTGCTCAAATGGCGCGAGAAAAAGACGGTCCCCGAGTTTCTCAAAAGCATCCCGGAGTATTTGCGCGCCACCGTCGAACAAGCCTGCACAGACCCCTACGATGGTTTTGCCAACGCGATCAAAGAAGTTTTGCCGCACGTCAAATTGGTCTCCGACGGGTTTCACGTTACCAAACTCTATCGCGCCGCCGTTGATGACTTGCGAAAACAGGATATGAAAGAACCCAAGAAAATCCTCCGCAAAGAACAGTGCGCCGGACTGAAAGGTGTGATGTGGAAACTACGCCGCAACTTCGATGACCTGTCGGAAGAAGACAGGCAACTACTCGAATTGCTGTTTGAGTTTTCTCCGGCTTTGCGCCAGGCTCACGCTCTACGCGAGAAGCTGACAGCCGAGCAGAAACTGAGCAAAGAAGAAGCCACTCGACCGCTTTCGGTCTGGACAGAGAAAGTCAACCGCAGCGGCCTGACTTGTTTTCTTGGGACGCTTGAAAACTGGCTGGAAGAGATCAGCAATTACTTCATCAGCGGCCTTTCAAGCGGTTGGGTCGAAGGTTTCAATAACAAAACTAACGTGCTCAAACGACGCTGTTACGGCTTGAGAAACATTGGCAATCTCTTCCGCCGCATTTGCCTTGATCTGAAAGGATGTGCGGTATTCGCATAAAGCGGCTACAAGATGTGGGATGCTTGAACAGCGAGTCCCAAAGAACCGAAAAAGATGTGGCAGCGACACAAAATCCTATGGCTTTCGATTGCGGCAGGATGGATGCTGATTGCGCTGTCGTTCACGCTGAATTACTTTTTCTTTTCCAGCCATTACGTGGCGATTTTCAGCACGCCGCCGACGCTGCTGCAAATGCTGGTCTGGGAGATTCCCTACTGGGTTTTGTGGGCGGCGCTGGCTCCGGTGGTCTTTTTGCTGACGCGCCGCTTTCCGCTGGAACGCGACTCCTGGTTGCGAAACGCTTCGGTTCACGTAGCGGCGGGCGTGGCGCTAGCCGTTTTGCATCGAGTGATTTACCTGCCGATTTGCTGGCTGCTATATGTGGACGCTTACCGCAAGATTCCCACACTGACTGACCTCTACGCCTCCGAGTTGTTTTTCAATCTGCCAACGGGCTTGATGAGTTACGGCACGTTTTTGCTGGTCAGCAACGTGATTGATTATTACGAGCAATATCAGGTCGGAAAGCTGCGCGCGTCGCAACTGGAAGCGCAATTGGCGCAGGCGCAACTTCAGGCGCTGAAGATGCAATTGCATCCGCACTTTTTGTTCAACACGCTCAATTCGATTTCGGCGCTGCAAATGACAGACGTGGAAGCCGCTAACCGCATGACGGCGCGGCTGGGCGACTTTTTGCGGATGACGCTGGACAATGTCGGCGCGCAAGAAGTCACTTTGCGGCAGGAGATGGAGTTTCTGCGCTGTTACCTGGAAATCGAACGCATACGCTTTCAAGACCGGATGAAGCTGACGATGGAAATCGAGCCGGATTCACTGGATGCGCGCGTGCCAAATTTGATCCTGCAACCGCTGCTGGAAAATTCGATCAAGTATTCCCTGCTGCTGCGCGCCGGCGAAGGGCACATTCAAATCCGCGCGCGGCGAATCAACGGCTTTTTGCGCGTGCAGGTGGAAGACGACGGCATCGGGTTGCAAATGCCGCCGAGCGGCAATCAAGTCACGCGCGGCGGCGTCGGTCTGGCCAACACGAAGGCACGACTGCGGCAGCTTTACGGCGATGCGCACAGTTTCATTCTCGATCATTCGTCGAGCGGCGGCGTGCTGGTGACGATGGAAATTCCTATTCATCAAAATGGCAACTGATTCAAAACTCATACGCGCCGTTATCGTTGACGATGAACCGCTGGGGCGAACCGTCATCCGCGAAATGCTGCGCCGCGATGCCGAGTTCACGGTCATTGCCGAATGCGCGAATGGCCACGAAGCCGTCGCCGTCATCAACGCCGAAAGTCCCGACGTGGTGTTTCTGGATGTGCAAATGCCGGAGGTGAACGGCTTCGCGGTGCTGTCGGCGCTGGATGTCGAGCAACTGCCGCTGGTGATTTTCGTGACGGCTTACGATCAATATGCCGTGGCCGCGTTTGACGTTCACGCGGTGGATTACCTGCTCAAACCTTTCGACCGCGAACGCTTCGGCAAAGCCTTGCAGCGCGCTAAAACGCAGTTGCGGCAGGAACGCACCGGCGAAGTCAGCCAGCGCATCCTGGCTTTGTTGGAAGCGCAACAAACCAAAACTAGTCACCTGGAACGGCTGGTCATCAAAACCAATGGGCGCGTCTTTTTTCTGAAAGCCGAAGAAATTGACTGGATCAGCGCCGAAGGAAATTACGTCAACCTGCACGTCAAGAAAGAGTCTTACCTGTTGCGCGAAACCATCAGCCGGTTGGAATCGCAACTTGATCCGCAAAAATTCGCCCGCATCCACCGTTCGCAGATCGTCAACCTCGATCGCATACGCGAACTGCGCCCCTGGTCGCACGGCGAATACCAAGTCCTGCTGCTGGACGGCACGGAACTGATGCTCAGCCGCAGCTATCGCGAACGCTTGCACGGCCTGCTGTAACCGCCCATCACCATTGCATCCGCCTCGTCACCGCTCAAGACCGGCTCATCACATAAAGATTTACGCGGCATCTCCGCTGTCTAAACTCGCGCCTCAACTTCATCAACCCAAACTTCAAACAACGGAGACACTTCAATGAGCGGACTGTTTGCGACAAAACCTCTGGACAAGCTTATGGCCGAAGCGCGCGAGGAAGGACAAAGCGGATTAAAGCGCGTGCTGGGGCCGATGAATTTGATCGCGCTGGGCATCGGCGCGGTGATCGGCGCGGGCATTTTCGTTATCACCGGTTCGGTGGCGGCGCGTTTTGCCGGGCCGAGCATCATTCTTTCTTTCGTGCTGGCCGGACTTGGCTGCGCATTCGCCGGGCTGTGTTACGCGGAACTGGCCGCGATGATTCCGGTATCGGGTTCGGCTTATACCTACGCTTACGCTTCGATGGGCGAATTCATCGCTTGGATCATCGGTTGGGATTTGATTTTGGAATACGCCTTCAGCGCGGCAACAGTGGCTTCGGGCTTGAGCGCCAACGTCGTCAGTTTACTGCAAGACTTCGGCGTGCCCTTGCCGCCTCGATTGATCGAAACGCCCGGACAGGAGTTGTACCTGTTTCAAGGCCGCTGG
>CAZRXE010001553.1:0-8640 GCA_964603695.1 uncultured Heliomicrobium sp. | reverse complement strand
GAATGCCGCCCCCTGCCGCCGCGATTTGTTGGTAAGTCGCGCCGCTCGCACGCAACTCGAATTCATCGGCGCGGTTTCCCCCAAAGACCGGATGCGTGTGCGCATCCACAAAGCCCGGCAGCACGATACGATTGGCCGCGTCAATGATTTTGTAATCGGCAGTCAGCAGCGGTTCGATTTCCGCGCGCGCGCCGATTGATTCAATGCGCCCGTCACGAACAAGCATCGCGCCGTCCTCGATAATCGAAAGTTCACGCATCTCTGCGCCAACGCGTGGTCGCGCAGGCCCGGCCAGAGTGACGAGTTGTGAACAATTGAGAACGGCAGACAATTGGCTCATACGTTTTTCCGCAGTCGAGTCACTAAACCGGCGGCGAACGACAACAAGCAGGAAGCCGTCGTCAGCACAGTGGTTTCGGCCACGTCGTTTTCAGGATCCACTTCGACCAGATCAATCACGCGGACTTTGGGATGTTGGCCGCACAGGAAAGCCGCACGCTTCAATTCCCACGGCGTCAACCCGCCGGGACGCGAACCCGGGCAGGCCGGCGCGAAAATGCGATCCAGCACGTCAATGTCGAAATCCACGTAAATCGCTTCGACGTGATCGGACAAATGCTCAAGCGCACCGGCCACCAAAGTTTCAAAATCGCGGCGGCGAATTTCGTTCATCGTCACCACGGAAATGCCCACATCGTGCGCGAATTCAGCATAAGCGCGCGAATTGGCAAAGCCTTGAATACCGATTTGAACAATGTTCTCGCCCGGCAATCCGTCGCTCAGCAGCGCGCGAACCGGATTGCCGTTGGTCAATCCCAGGGTCAAATCGCGCAAATCGAAATGCGCGTCGAAAGTGACCAGCCCGCACTCCGCCAGCGGCAAGCCCAGACCGTGAACGCCCGCGCGCGTCACGCCATTGTCGCCGCCCAAAACAATCGCTGCATCCGCTGACGCCAACGCCGCCTGAAGCCCTTTGCTCAACGGCTCGAAAGCTTCTTCCAGCGTGGCGTAAGACAATTCCAGGTCGCCGTAATCGTGAGCTGCCAATTGATGTAGGTTCGCGCTGGACTCCAGATCGTGGCAACTGAACTTGCGCAAGATGGCACGCACGGCGGCAGGCGTCAGATCGCAACGCCCTGGCGTGATCGAACCCAGCCGCACCGGCGCACCAATCACCGCCAGCGCGCCTAGAGTTTCCGTGACGTGTTCACCTGCCAGCCAGGCGCTAGCGCGCGGCCAGTTCGGGTCTTCAAAAGGAGTGCTTTGCATAAATCGTCCTGGAATTCGGAACACTGAAAGACGAAAAGCCGGAACGGACGCGCATCGCTTCGTTACGGCTTTTGTGCTGGTGAAAAAGGGGGGATTCGCCCAATCTCAGCAATCGGCTTGCGTGAATTGATTGTCCACCAACCGCCAGATGCCACGCGGGTTTTCGTTTTGCAGTTCGACGGGCAGCGCCGATTGCGGGAAGTTTTGATAACTGACCGGGCGCGCAAAACGGCTGATGGCCGCCGTGCCGACCGAAGTCGTCCGCGAATCGGAGGTCGCGGGATACGGCCCGCCGTGCTGCATCGAAGGGCAAACTTCGACGCCGGTCGGAAATCCATTGAACAGCAACCGACCCACCTTGTTTTCCAAAATCGCGACCAGGGATTGGAATTCGGCCAAATCATCTTCCGTCCCGTGAATGGTAGCGGTCAGATGACCTTCCAGATTATTGGCGATTGTTTCCAACTCCTCGCGCGAATTGCAGCGAACGACCACCGTTGAAGGGCCGAAGACCTCTTCGCTCAGTTTGTGATGTTGCCCGAAGGTTTGCGCGTCAGTGGTGAACAGCGACGGGCGCGCTTCGGTGCGGTTCAGTTCGGCGGTTTGATTGGATTGGATTTTGTCCACGCCCGAAAGTTCCGCCAGTTGCTTCACGCCTTGTTCGTAAGCATGCAGGATGCCCGGATAAAGCATCGTGCCGGGCGGTGCGTCCGCGATCAGTTCGCCGAGTTTGTTGACGAAACCCGGCAAATGTTCGTCATTCAACGCGACGGCCAAACCGGGATTGGTGCAAAACTGGCCGACGCCCATCGTGACGGAAGCTTTCAACCCTTCGGCCAAAGCCTCGCCGCGTTCGCGCAACGCGCCGGGCAGGATGAACACCGGATTGGTGCTGCCCATTTCGGCGTAAACCGGAATGGGATCAGGCCGCTGCGCCGCCACATCAAACAAAGCCCGTCCGCCGCGCAAACTGCCCGTGAAGCCGACGGCTTTGGTCAGCGGATGCTTGACCAATTCCGTGCCGACTTTGTGGCCGGTGTCGTGCAACATCGAAAAAATGCCCGCCGGCATGTTGGTCTTTTCCGCCGCAAAACCGATTGCCCGCGCGACCAGTTCCGAAGTGCCGGGATGCGCCGGGTGCGCTTTGACCACCACGGGACAGCCTGCCGCCAATGCCGAAGCCGTGTCGCCGCCGGCCACCGAAAACGCCAGCGGAAAATTGCTCGCGCCGAACACCGCCACAGGCCCCATCGGAATCAGCATCCGCCGGAGGTCAGGTTTGGGCAGCGGCTTACGATCCGGCTGCGCCAAATCAATGCGCGCTTCCACCCACGAACCTTCGCGGACGACTTCGGCAAAGAGCTTCAACTGATTGACGGTGCGCCCGCGTTCGCCTGTCAGGCGGTCTTTGGGCAAGGCCGTTTCCAGGTTTGCCCGTTCGATTAATTCATCGCCGAGCGCCACGATTTCTTCGGCGATGGCTTCCAAAAACTCCGCGCGACGTTCGGCGGGAAACCGGCGATAAACGTGAAACGCCTGCTCAGCGGCTTCCATCGCCAGATTCACTTCCGGAATCCCCGCTTCTTCAAACTGCGGCTCAATGTGTTTACCCTGTGCGGGCGCAAAAGCCGGAAACTTCTTGCCCAAACTTTCGACTTCTCTGTTTGCAATGATGTTTTTACCGTGTAATTCCATCTCGAATCTCAAATCTCCAATTTCAAATCCTGCATCAGTACCGCGAAAGGTGGCGAGCGTGGCGTCATTAGTCACGCTCGCTACTGCTCGCGATACTGATTCGGCGAATCATCCAGTTTCTATCCCGCCTGCATCACGTAATTGACCAGCGTGCCTATGCCGTCAATGGTAATTCTGATTTCGTCATCAACCGCCAGCGTGAATTCATCCGGCGGAACGATGCCCGTGCCGGTCAACAAAAAACAACCGTAGGGAAATTCGTTGTCCCGATAAAGGTATTCGACCAATTCCTGCGGCGAGCGTTTCAAATTGCTCAAGTCGGTCTGCCCGCGAAAGGCCGTCGCGTCGTTGCGCCGAATTTCCAACTCGATTTTGGTTGCGGCGTCCAGCGGCTTGTCGCAAATCAACACGCCCGGCCCCAGTCCGCAGCTTTGCGAATAAACTTTGGCTTGCGGCAGGTAAAGCGGATTTTCACCCTCAATGTCGCGCGAACTCATGTCGTTGCCAATGGTGTAACCGATGATCTGTCCCAGCGAATTAACCACCAGAGCCAATTCCGGCTCCGGCACATTCCATTTGGAATCGCGGCGGATACGGACGTTCTGGCCCGAACCGGCGACGCGATTCGGAGTGGCTTTGAAAAATAGTTCCGGGCGCGGCGCTTCATAAACGCGGTCGTAAAAGCTGCCGCCGCCGGCGTCTTTCGATTCTTCCATTCGCGCCGTCCGGCTGCGGTAATACGTGACGCCCGCGGCCCAGACTTCCTGCCGGCCAATCGGCGGCAGCGTATCCCTTTCCGGATTGAAGTGACGCATCTGCGTGGCGCGCCGCGTCATGCCAATCAACACTTGATCGTGATCGTCACGATTGAGCAACACATCCCAATCGTTTTCCGGCAGTTGATAAAATTCGCCGCGATCTTCCAGTACCGCGCCGTGTTCGGTTTTATAAAGTTTCATAGCGGGTTGTAGGTTCTTCCTATTCTTTTTTTTCGACTAATTTGCGCACTTCTTACACGCTACCCGTCAGCAACCCGTCAACTTTTGAGGCAGGCCATCTGCTCCGAAGTGAACAAGGCATCAGGTTGCATTTGGGAAAATTGTTGAAACGTCTTGCGGAAAAGCGGCGAGATGATGGCAACTGTCCCGTGCGATTGCAAGACGTGTCTGGTATTCTGCCTCGCGCCAGCCATTCAAATCTCATAACAGGAGAACAGAAGTTAATGAAACGAGCACTTTTTTTGATGCTGTTGATAATGTTCGGCAAGTTCACCGTCCAAGCCCAACGCGGTGTTGAAGCCGCGCCAAACCGGCCCACCAATGGAAATGAAGGCGATGGCCCGTTTCAGCGATTGATTATTCGCGGCGCGACGGTGATTGACGGAACAGGCGCGCCGCCCGTCGGCCCCGTGGACATCGTCATCGAAAACAATCGCATCGTCGAAGTCCGCAGCGTGGGCTATCCCAAAGTCCCCATCCGCGACGCCGCCCGTCCGCGCAACGCCACTAAAGAAATTGACGCCACCGGAATGTACGTCCTGCCGGGTTTTGTTGACTGCCACGCGCACATCGGCGGCGCGGCGCAAGGCACGCCGGCGGAATACGTGTTCAAACTCTGGCTGGCGCACGGCGTGACGACGGTGCGCGAACCGGGCAGCTTCAACGGCGTGGATTGGACGCTCAAAGCCCGTGAACGCAGCGCCAAAAACGAAATCACCGCGCCCAGAATTTTCGCCTACATCGGCCCCGGACTTGGCTGGGACAAAGGTCGTTTGAGTACGCCGGAACTGGCGCGCGAATTTGTCCGCTGGGCGAAGGAAAAAGGCGCGGACGGTTTCAAGGTTATCGGCGAAGGCGCGATTTACGACCCGGAAATCATGGCCGCCTTTCTGGACGAAGCGAACAAGTTACAACTCGGTTCCACCACGCATTTGAACCAACTCGGCGTGGCGCGGCTGAACATGTTGCAAGCCGCGCGTCTGGGAATGCGCTCGATGGAACACTGGTACGGTTTGCCGGAATCGCTGTTTGCCGACCGCGCCATTCAGGACTTTCCGCTGGATTACAACTACAACGACGAATCGCACCGTTTCGGCCAGGCCGGACGCCTGTGGAAACAAGCCGCGCCGCCCGGCAGCAAAAAATGGAACGACGTGATGGACGAGTTAATCAAGTTGAACTTCACGCTCGATCCGACCTTCACCATTTACGAAGCCAGCCGCGACCTGATGCGTTCGATGCGCGCCGAATGGCACGACCGCTACACGCTGCCCTCGCTCTGGAAGTTTTACACGCCCAGCCGCGAAGCCCACGGCTCTTACTGGTTCAACTGGACGACCCAGGACGAAGTCGAATGGAAAAACAATTACCGCCTCTGGATGGCCTTCGTGAACGAATACAAAAATCGCGGAGGCCGCGTCACCACGGGCAGCGACAGCGGCTTCATCTATAAACTTTACGGCTTCGATTACATTCGCGAACTGGAACTATTGCAGGAAGCAGGCTTTCATCCGCTGGAAGTGATTCGCGCCGCCACCATGCACGGCGCGCAATTGCTGCACGAAGTGAAAGGCAAACCCATCGAATTCGGCGTCGTCCGGCCCGGCTTGCTCGCCGATCTGGTCATCGTCGGAGAAAACCCAATTGCCAATTTAAAAGTGCTTTACGGCACGGGCGCGGTTCGCCTGAACGAGCAAACCAATCAGCCCGAACGCGTCGGCGGCATCAAATACACGATCAAGGACGGCATTGTTTACGACGCCAAAAAGCTGCTGGCCGACGTGGAAAAGATGGTTGAAATGGCCAAAAAGAAATCCGGCGCGGCGGGCAATTAGGTCTCGCTCCTTCCCTGGGCAATTGATACCCGGCGAGCGCGATTGTTAAGATGCCGAGCAAAATCACAATTTCATCGGCATAAAGATTCGACTTAGGAGGCATAGCCGAATGACAACAATGGAAGTTTTGAGCGAAATACAAAAAATGCCGCTGGTCGAGAAACGCAAAGTTTTCCTCGAATTGACAGAGCAACTAGACCAAGCGGAGTCAACCGACTTAAACGCCAAAGAAAAAAAATTCATTAGCGGCTTGAGACAAAAAGGGCTGGTTACGGAACTGCCCCTTCAGTTGCCGGATGATGAACTTCGCCGCAGCTTTCAGCGGATCGAGGTCAAAGGCGAGCCGCTTTCTGAAACGATCATCGAGGAGCGTGGATAGTGGCTGGCTTTTTCTGCGACAGCAGCGCCATTGTCAAACGCTACGTCAATGAAACCGGCTCGAACTTCGTTGACGGACTAGCGGATTTGAAAAGCGGCAATGTGATCTTGTTGTCCCGAATAACGCGGGTTGAAGTGGCGGCGGCCATCGCCAGAAGATTGAAAAACGGAAGCCTGACACCTGCCGACGCACAAAAAGCACTCGCTGCATTCCAGCATGACCTGGTGAACAACTATCTGACGATTGAACCCACTCCGGTTCTTTTATCCGCCGCAACAAGTCTGGCCACGAAACACGCATTGCGCGGCTACGATGCGGTTCAACTGGCGTCGGCGCTGGAAGCGAATGACGTAAGAATTGCGAACGGCCTCCCGGCGCTGACGTTGTTTTCAGCCGATTTGGAGTTGAACGCTACAGCGCAAGCTGAAGGTTTGAATATCGAAAATCCAAACAACTATCCGTGAGGCTTAGATGAAACGAATCGTTTTATTGTTCTGTGTTATTTGGTTTTCTTGTCCGTTCGAGGCGTTCCCACAAACTATTTCTCCCAGCCTTCACGCCCGCATCCTCCAACTCGAAGACGAACGCAACCTGAACGGCGACGAACTCACCAAACTGCTCCGGCACGCTTCGCCCAAAGTCCGCGAGCGCGCGGCACTGGCCGTTGGACGCATCGGCGACACGCGCGGCACGGCGACGCTCATCGAATTGCTGCAAAGCGAAAAGACCGAGCAAGTTCGCGCCATGGCGGCATTCGCGCTTGGCGAAATGGAAGATGCCGCCGCTGTCTCCGCGCTGATGGCGATGCTGGAAGCCGGAAAGTTCGCGCTGACTGATCGTACGCATCCCGCCGAGGCGCTGGGCAAAATCGCCAGCGTTCCGGCGAACATTGAATCGTTGGGCAAACAGACCATTGAACAAATCAGCAACCGTCTGGCCGAACAATTGCCCGATCCGAAAGCCACACTGTCGGCGGACAAAAAGCTGCTCGCCGGTTTGACGATCACCGCGCTGATGCGTGTTCGCGCAGCTTCCGCCGTCGAATCGCTGACACGGCAATTGAACTCCGATGACGCCGACCTCCGCGCCCAAGCCGCCAATGCTCTGGCGCGAATCCGCCAGCCGATTGCCGCCGCCGTTCCGACTTTGCTGGAAGCATTGAACGACAGCGACCACAACGTCCGCGCCAATGCCGCGCGCGCTTTGGGCGTGAGCAAAGACGCCAAAGCGGTTGAGCCGCTGCTCAAACTGCTCAACGATAAAAGCGAACAAGTACAGGTGAGCGCGATTCGGGCGCTGGCGGCGATTGACAACAAAGAAACAGCCTTACAGCTTTTATTATTTGGACGCACGACCTTGAAGCAATTCCGGTCAAGCAAAGCGAGCTTACTGCTTGAGATTGCCACGGCGCTCGGAACTCTAAAACATCCAGAGGCGACTTCTTTTCTTGATGACCTTACCAAGACCTTGAGCCGGAAGAATCAGCCTGAAATTGAAATTGCGTTGGCTAGGAATCTTGGCAACTCCTATACAGTTGGAGTCGAGTTTATTGACTCTCATCCCCGAAACTGGCGGCAAGTCGCCAGTGCCGCACAGGGATTGGCACAGCTTGATTACTGCGCAATTGAGGCAACAAATCTGGTGCGTTTCACAAAGGATTTTCCCCGCGCACTGCCCGATGTTTTACGGGCATTAGTCAAGCTGAAATGCCCGGAAGCTAATTCGCTGCTCCTGAAAAACCTTGCGCACAAGGACACCAACATCCGTGCATCTGTAGCAACGCTGTTGGCGGCATCAACCAAAGAAGAAAACCTTGATCCTTTGCTTGGCGCTCTAAATCAAAGTCAACGCGACAAAGACAACGACGCCAAGCTCGCCATCCTGACCGCACTCTCAAAGTACAAATCCGATAAAGCTCTCGAAGCCATCAAAACCGCCCTTAAAGACTCCGATCATCTGGTTCGCCGCCGCGCCATTGAACTGCTTAAGCAATTGGGCGCGGACGATTTTTCTGATCGTATCGGTGCTGTCCAAACCGGCCACGACAAACTGTTTTACCAGCGCGTCGCCGCTCGGATGATCAAGAAGGTGACGGCGACGATTTACACAGCCAAGGGCGCGGTCACGATGGAACTCTTTCCGACGGAAGCGCCGATTACGGTGGACAGTTTCATCACGCTGGCGCGCAAAGGCTATTTCAACAACCTGACCTTTCATCGCGTCGTGCCGAACTTCGTCATTCAAGGCGGCGACCCGCGCGGTGATGGCGAAGGCGGTCCCGGCTATCAAATTCGCTGCGAAGTGAATACGCGGCCTTACCAGCGCGGCGCGGTCGGCATGGCGCTTTCCGGCAAAGACACCGGCGGCAGCCAGTTTTTCATCACGCATTCGCCGCAACCGCATCTGGACGGCGGCTATACGGTATTCGGCCAGGTCACCAGCGGAATGGACGTGGTGGATCGGA
>CAZRXE010001552.1:0-2952 GCA_964603695.1 uncultured Heliomicrobium sp. | reverse complement strand
TCGTTGCCGCGCGGCAACGAAATAGTAGCTGCCTTCCGTGATCTCGTCGCCGGAGGTTTCGATCCGCGCACCGTCTTCCGAAACCAGGGCTGCGCTGGGAAGTTCTTTGAACGCATTGGGCGAATTGATTTCTTCTTCCTTGTCGAACCGAAACAGCGACACGCGCATTCCCGGTGCCAGTCCGTCTGTATTGGGAAAGCTCAGTTTCGCGCCCGGTGTGATGTCGGCGTTAAAAGGCGTGAGTTGAACTATACGCGAGCTGAAAATGCCGGGCGGCAGTTTCACCGGGACGCGGCTTTGTTCAACCAGGGTTAAGTTGATGGTTTGCGGGCTGACGATGGCGTCCGGCGAGATTTCCAGCACAACGCAGTTTTGCCGGTTTTGATCGCAGCCGGTTTTCAGCTGCCTGACTTGTTCCGCGCGCGCGATGGTCTTGCTCGAAACAGAGCGCAGATTACTGCCCGCCGCGCCTGTGCCTTCCTCGGAGATTTGTTGCAACGCGAAGGGCGACTCCAAACGATTGTCCTGATTCGGCAGCACGCGCTTTTTGAAAGGTGGCAAGGTCGGGTAATTCAGCCGCGAATCTGACGTTGTTGTGTTGATGGTCAGGAAGACTGTTCCCGGTGTCATTCCGGCCAGCACAAAAGAACCGTCAGGCCGCGTGCGCGCTTCGATTTTCGTGCCGTCGCGCATCACTGCTTCCACCATTACACCGCGCAACCCTTGCGGCGGTTGCGCAGTGTCCGTGACAAAGCCGCTGATCGAAGTCCGCGCGCGAATTTCCTCGCGGCTGACCGCATCGCCTTGATCGGTGACTCGTACGCTGACTCTGCCGGTTCTGACGCCGTAAGGCGTGGCGACTTCCAGTTCGGTCGGCGTTGCGCGAATGACGGTCGCTTCGAGGTCGCCGAACCAGACTCTATTCTCTTCTGCTTGCGTCGCAAAACCGCTGCCTCGAATAATGAGTCTTTCGCCTGCCTGGGCCTCCGTCGAACCGAAGCCGTCCACCGTCGGACCTGATTTAGCCCGCGAAACTGCCGACACTGAAATTTGCGTCCACACCGCGCAAACAACGATTGCCGTCGTCAGTGACAATTTGAAAATGAATGATTCGGCTCTGAACATTCTGAACATAATGATGTCTCCTTCCGCAGCGATTATTTGACCTTGAATGTGAATGCCGGCGAGGACGCGCCGTCCACTTTGACCAGCCGTAGCGACCAAATGCCGTCGCCGATCAGTGGCGCACGCACCCGCAGCAATTGCGGCGTCAGCACTTCGACAGTTGGCGCGCGCAGCCGCATTTCGCCGCCGTCAGGAAAACCTGCCACCAGCGTCAGTCCCGGCTCAAACCCATTGCCGGTAATCGTCCAACTGGAATTCCCAGCCGTTTCCCGAATCGCAACCGGCAGGTTCACGGCGGTAATGGCGAGGGCGCTGCCCGGCGACCAATTGCCCGTAACTTCGCCGAGCAGCCGCGCACGGAAATCCTGATCGGCAAGGTTGGCATCCACCGCGCGCAGGCGGTTCGGTGGAGTGAAGCGCCATTGGCCGACATTGCCCGCGCCGGTTTTGTCCAGTGCGTATTTCAAAATCAACAACACATCGGCGGCGTCCACCACACCGTTTTCATCGGCGTCAGCGGCCTGAAGCTGATCTCCGACCAACGGTACGATCCCGGCGGAGTGCTGGGCTGCGCGCGCCGCATCAAAAGCCGTGATGCCGTTGACCCCGTCAAACTTGGTCGGGGTGATGGTGTAAATACCCGCAGTCAAACCGCCCAGCACATAGCGGCCATCAGGGTTGCTCGATTCGGTTTTAACGATGCCACCGCCGGAGGCAGTGACCGTGACGCCTGCCAATGGCTGCGGCCTGATGGCATAAGAAATCGCGCCGGCGACGGCATAAAAAGCAGGTGCGCCGTTTTGCGTGATCGTGAATGTTTGTCCGGCAATCGTCATTGTGCCGATGCGCTGTGCTGTGCCGGGATTGGCCTCGACTGAGTAACTGACCGCGCCCGCGCCCGCGCCGGTTTCGCCTGCGGTAACTTTGATCCAGCCCGCATTGCTGGCCGCCGTCCAGGCACAACCGGCGGCGCTATTCACGGTCACTACGCCTGAGCCGCCAATGGCCGCCACTGTTTGCGCTTGTGGAGCAATCGCAAAGCTACAAACGATCTCCACCGCGCCGCCCGTGAATCCGCTGCTGAGGGCGAGCGTGCCGCCGCTGGCTTGCCCCGCGACCGCTTCGCCAATGCTGCCTTCGGTTGAAAGCGTGCCGCCGCTGCTTTGGCCGCCGCCACCCGCAATGAGCGCCTGTTTTACCGCCAGGCCGTTATTGGTTTGCGCCGGTTCACCAGCAACAGGCACAGGAGCGAGCGAATGATTGGCAGGTCGGCTGCGCAGTGTGAGGCGCTGATGGTTCAAGCGATTCGTCCCGTAAATCATGCCCGCCGCAAGCGTCGCCACTGCCAGGATCATCGCCAATTGATACTGCCGTTTTGAAATCTTCATCACGTTTTCCTCCAATTTACCGAGGCTGTGTATGCTGAGGTTAAGGCTGTTTTGGCGAAGGTTTTTCCGCCGCTTCCAGTAGCTGGCGCATCGTCTGTTCCAGTTTGTCGAGACGTGCCTGAAGCGTCGCGTTCTGTTCCTGCAAAACCAGGTTTTGCGCTTTGAGTGAATCCTGCTCGCCTTTCAGTTCTTTAACGGCTTGCAGCGTCAGCAGCGGCAGCTTGCTGTAATTGACGGCGCGATAACCTTCTTCGTCTGTGGCCACCAGTTCCGGCAGCACTGCTTCCACATCTTGCGCAATCAGGCCGAAAGATTGCTCTGTGCCGAAATGCCGTGTGGGGAATTCTTCAGCGCGCCAGTAAAAATGTACCGGCTGTAAGCGCGTTACTTTGTCGAGCAGGTTGGAGAACGGTGTGATTTGCTGCTTGAAACGCAGGTC
>CAZRXE010001551.1:0-1840 GCA_964603695.1 uncultured Heliomicrobium sp. | reverse complement strand
ACTTCGATATACCGGAAGCGGAAGAAATCGCCAAGCGCATCAAGAAGAAGATCGACGCACAAGGCGGGGAATTGCCGCCCGAAGTGCAGGAGATGGTTGCCAAGGGCAAGGAAGAGCTTTCGCGGCTTACCGAAGAAAACCAGCAAATGAAGGGCGAGGCCGTCCAGAAAGACCTTCAGGTCCAGACCACGCAAGCCGAAAAAGCCCTTTCAGACAAGATGCACCAGCTTGAATTGCGTGTGAAAGACCTTGAGATTCAGGAACTCAAGATCATGGAACGGGTGAACGGCGCACAGCAACAGGTAAACGAAACGCAGCGCCAAACCAAGGAACACGTCAGCGAAGCCCAGCGCAAGTCCAAGGAAGAAGCCAGCCCAGCCCCACAGACGCCCCAGATTGATATTGGCGAGGTAATTGGTGATGCAATTGCACGGGGCGTTAGTTCCATGCCGCCGTTAAAGGTTGAAATGCCCTCAATGAAACGCACCCCGGTACGCGGCAAAGATGGGATGATAATGCACACCATTGATGAACCGATGACGGCCAACTAATGAGGACTTCGAGACATGCCTAAATCAACTGCAACCTGCAACTCCATCCTCGCGCTGATTTTCAACGCGACGGCGTGGGCCGACATTGCCCAGAACGACGGCTCCGGTCCTCTCACGGACCTTTACTTGTCGCTCCATACCGCTGACCCCGGCGTGGGCAATAACCAGACGACGAATGAAACGGCATACACAAACTACGTCCGCATCGCCGTCGAGCGCACGACGAGCGGCTGGGACGTTCCGGCTTCGGGTGCGACCGCCAACGCGGCCCTCGCCCAGTTCGCCCAGTGCGGCGTTACTGGCGCAACGCTCACCCACGTAGCCATCGGCACGGCATCCGGCGGCGCTGGCACCGTGTTGTACGCGGGCGCTCTGTCAAGCTCCCTCGCGGTTGCCAACGGCATTCAGCCGCAATTCGCAGCCGGCGCTTTGGACGTGACCGAAACATGACCCAATACACATGCAAGGAATGCGGCGCGAAGATCGAGCGCAAGGGCGATGAATTTCACCGCGACTGCGAGCACAAAGAAGCTGGCGTCATCGCATCGCTGAAGGCTACGGCCACAGGCGAAAGCAAGGTTGCAGCCTAATGGGCTTTGCCAACATCAAGGAATGGCCGGATGCCGAAGACGCTGGCCAGTCTTGGATCATAGGCTTCCGTAAAGCCTGTAACTCGGTAGCAACCACGACCTCGGCGTGGACGGATTATAGCTATTACGCGGGCTCACCCCCTGCAAACTTTTATGCTTCGACGCCGCTTGAGGCCGCGCTGATCCCCGCTGATCGTGGCATTTCTGTTCCTACCGTCAGCCCGGCAACGCAGCACCTTCGCAACCTCAAGGTCATGTCGGCGGCATCATCGGCAACGTCAACGGCCAACTCAAGGCAACGGCTAATACTCGCTGACCTATTGCTCTACTATCCATTCATTGATACGGACGCGGTGGGTGAACAGCAGGACATGATTAACAACGTCACGATCCCGCGCTATGGGGCGGGGCAAGTGGTCGCGGTTTCGCAGTCAACGGCTGGTGCCGCTGGGACATTCACTTTTTCTTATACCAATCAGGACGGCACAAGCGGGCGAACTTCACAGCCGCAACTGACGTGGCTGGCCGCAGGCGGCGGGCAAATCGTGGCGGCAAGCGTGCAGTCAGCCGCGTCGTTTCACCCATTCTGCCATTTGCAGGCGGGCGACACTGGTGTGAAAAGCATCGAGAGCGTGACTTTCTCTGTGGCGGGCGGCGGCCTTATGTGCCTTGTAATTGTTTACCCACTTCTCACCGCAT
>CAZRXE010001550.1:0-3062 GCA_964603695.1 uncultured Heliomicrobium sp. | reverse complement strand
AGGATCAAGCCGCCGCCGCGACTGCTTTTTCGGCGGCATCTTTCATCCCGTTGGCGACGATGAAATTCAAGCCGGATTCTCGCAATACGCGCTGGCCTTCCTCGACGTTGGTTCCTTCCAAACGAACGACGATTGGCCGGGTGACGCCCAGATTCCGCGCGGCTTCGACCACGCCGCGCGCCACCATATCGCAGCGCACGATTCCGCCAAAGATGTTAATCAACACCGCCTGAACGTTCGGATCAGCCAGCAGAATGCGGAAAGCGTTTTCAACGCGTTCCTGCGACGCGCCGCCGCCGACATCCAGAAAGTTCGCTGGTTCGCCGCCCGCCAGTTTGATGATGTCCATCGTTGCCATCGCCAGGCCCGCGCCATTGACCATACAAGCGATGTTGCCGTCGAGCTTGATGTAGTTCAGATCGAACTTCGAGGCTTCGATTTCCAAAGGTGCTTCCTCGTTCAAGTCGCGCAACTCAGCGAATTCCTTATGACGGAACAATGCGTTGTCGTCGAAATTGACCTTAGCATCCAGCGCATAAAGTTCGCCGTCTTCAGTCAGCAGGAAGGGATTAATTTCCAGCAGAGAAGCATCGAGTTCAACAAACGCGCGATACAGCGCCAGCATGAACTTCGTTGCTTTGCCGATCAGTTCCGGGGCCAGACCAAGCCCGAAAGCGAGCTTGCGTGCTTGAAATGCCTGCATTCCAACCGCAGGATCAATGTATTCCTTCAAAATCTTTTCAGGTGTTTTGGCCGCGACTTCTTCGATGTCCATGCCGCCCGCCGCCGAAGCCATAAACACCAGCTTCGATGTTGCGCGGTCGAGCAGCATTCCCAGGTAAAACTCCTGCTTGATCTTCAAGCCTTCTTCAATCAGCAGCGTGAAAACCGTGCGGCCTTCAGGACCTGTCTGATGAGTGACCAGGTTCATACCCAGAATCTGCTCGGCCAGATTGTGAACATCATCCGCCGTTCGCGCCAACTTCACGCCGCCGCCTTTGCCACGTCCGCCCGCGTGAATTTGAGCTTTGACAACCACAGGTAGTCCCAACTGTTTAGCCACATCTTCGGCCTCCGCCACTGTTCGCGCCACAAAGCCGCGCGGAACTTTGACGTCGAAACGGCGCAGCAATTCCTTTCCTTGATACTCGTGAATCTTCATGAATGCCTCTTTGATAAGGTTGATAAATTTGATGGGAGTTCGTAAAAGAAGCCAGAGTGTAAAAGTGAGGTTCTGAAAAGGCAAGCAGTTGATTTTGCAGGGTAGGCGATTTGCTTCACGCCAAAAAAGCCAAAGGAGCGTGACATTGTAGCGCTCCTTTGGCTTTTTTCTAACGAAGTGAAAACGGAGTTTACTGATTGCCCGGCGGCTTGGTTTCGCCTTGTTTGCGAAGCGTCGGACGCTCTTTGGCTTCGCCTTCTCCGGTCGAAGTCGCGTCGCCGCCGCTTTCCGCGGGCGTGGGTTGACGGCGCTTGAGCGTCGGGCGTTTGCTGTCGGCTTCGGAAGCGCCAACGCCGCCTCGTCCGCCTGTGGCACGCGCATTAGTGATTGAGATCAAACGATTCTTGACTTGTTGGAATTCGGAAGTGTTGATTGTGTATTCGCTGCGTTCCGGGAAGCGGGCGATCAAACTGTTGACCTTGTCAATGCGGTCGCCGACCATCGGATGCGAAGCGAAGATGCGCGCCATCGTGCCGGGTTTTTTCTTCTCCTGAGCTTGCAGCTTTTCAAAGAAGGAAGCCATCGCGCGCGGGTCATATCCCGTCGCCCACAAATACTGCACGCCGAGCATGTCGGCTTCGTATTCCGCCGTGCGCGAGAACTTCAGAAATCCCACTGGAATCAAAAGGCTGGCCGCCTGCCGCGCGCCGAAACCGCCCCAGCCGCCAACGAAAATCAACGGAAGAGTACTCCAATTGACGATCTCGCCTTTCGATGCCTGCTCGACACCGTGACGCGCCGCGACGTGCGCAATTTCGTGCGCCATCGGGCCGGCCAACTCGGCTTCGTTGTCGGCAGCCAGAATCAGGCCTTTGTTGACATAAAAAAATCCGCCCGGTAAGGCGAATGCGTTGATCTCATCGCTGTCAATGACTTTGATGGTGAAGGGAACTTTGGCGTCGGAATGAAGGACGATGTTCTGGCCGACTTTGTTGATGTACTCAACAATAATTGGGTCTTCAACCAGCTTGGCTGAGCGATCCACTTCTTGGGCGAACTGGCGTCCGACGTTGACTTCTTTGTCCACCGAATAGAAGTTGATCTGATGCTTGTTGATGTTTCGCTTGCAGATCAGTTCCGGGTTTTCGCTTTCGTCAAGCGGATGATTTTTTGCGGGGCTGGTTTGTTTTTGTGGGGGGGGGGCCGGTTTTTGGGCGTTGTTTTGAGCGAAAACAGGAGCGGCCAACAAAAGTATGCTCACCGCGATTCCCAACTGCCGGTTGCCAAAAGGCGATTTCGACGTTGATCTCATTGCTAAACTCCTTACCAAAAGCTGCCAAAGTCAAATGAACCTACGCTTGACGCAACGGCGTAAGCGACACTACCAATCTCTTCGAGGTGAAGGGATGATAACGGCACTCGATAAATTCGATTTTGATGATTGCAGTTCGATGAATCGCCGAATCGGTTGTTTCACCTTTCATCCAAACCTGCCCCTTCAACTACTCGTTTTATAAGACCTGCCAACCGATTCTCTCTAGAATGGCTGGATTATACTCAGGTCAAAGAAAAATGCTTCTAGTTTGTAATTAATCTTCTCTTACAGCCTTGCAGTGCTGAGATTGTTTGAGGCTCGTCTGGCGTTTCGGTCTTTTCAGTCCTTTCAGTTATGCTGTGCGAGCCTGAAGCCACTTTGAACATAGTCGAATGGCGAAAGATTCAACAAAGAGGAGAATGCCATGTCTTGTCACTCGCGGTTTCGATCCATCGGAATTCAGTTAATTGTGTTGTTGTTATGTTTGAACTCGCCGCTCAGTTTGTTGGCGCAACAGCCCGCCCCGCCGCCAAAGCCTGCGCAACAGCCTGCACAAACTCCGCCGGGGCAATCTCAGGATCCGGC
>CAZRXE010001549.1:0-3846 GCA_964603695.1 uncultured Heliomicrobium sp. | reverse complement strand
TCCGCCCGAAGGCACGACGGTGATGTTACCGGTCACGGCCTGGGCATCGGCGGGAATGCCAGCGCAAGTCGTTCTGGCCGGCAGAGTGAAAGTGCCGCCGGCATTGATGATTGCGCCGGGCGTGGTGCAGCCCGTCAAGCCTGCGCGGGTTTCCAGCAAACGAACGGGTTGCGGCAGCGGGAAGAACTGCAAGCCGCCTGCTTCCGCCGACACAATCGTCAGCGTATACGCACGCTTGCCGATGCAGCCGTTGGCCGCCGAATCGAGTCCCTGAATGCTGAACCCGTAGTCTCCGGCCAGCGTCGGCGTGCCCGACAACACGCCCGAACTCTGATTGAGCGTCAAGCCGGCGGGCACGCTGCCGCTGGCAACAGACCATTCGATGGTTCCGTTGCTGCCGGTTTGCGAAAAGCTCTGGCTGTAGCTCTGGCCGACGCGCCCAAGCGGCAAGCCCGCGCTCGCCGGCAGAATGCTCAGTCCCGAACCGACCTGCCTGACCTGCCTGCTCACTTCCAGCAGCGGCGTCGGCCCCGCGCCGGGAATCGCGACTTTTAGTGTAGCCACGCGCGGGCAGATGCCGCCGTAAGCCTCTGTCGAAATGGTGAAAGTTCCCGTCCCCAAACCGACCGGGCGATTGCCGCCGTTGACGATCGTCAGCCAGGGCGCGTCCGGTTCTTCCGTCACCGTCCAGCCGAATTCGGCGGGCGCTATCACCTGCACCTGTCGCGTCTCTCCGTTGGCCAATAAATCCTCTATTCCCGCCACTGTCAGCGCCAGAATCCGCGGCGCATCAATGCCCCAGGACAGTTCCTGCGCGCGCGGCGCGTTGGGTCTGACGGGCGGCGGTGCCACGGCGTAAAACCTGAATCGCACGCGCACGTCAGCCGAATTGGGCGGAATGAACGGCGTCAGGTTGAGCGTTCGCGTATTCGCCGTTTCGCTCGCCGTCAGGCGCAGTATGTTCGTCCAGGTCAGTTCGCGGTCGAGGCTGATGTCCACGTCGCCGCGAACCGTCAAATCGCCCGGCTGGAAGCGGAAGAAACTGTCGAATTGCAGAATCACCTGATTCAGCCCGCGCGCGTCGAAGGGCGGCGTGACGAGCGATTCATCGGGGATCATCTGGGGCGGCACGCAACTGAAATCCACGGTCGCGTAAGGCGGCGAAAAGGGCGCGCCCGGCGTGCTGGTTTGCGGACAGGGCTGCGAATTGACGGCCATCCAGGTCATGCCGTCGCCGCCGTTGTTAGTCCCGCCCGTATCCATCACGCTCCAATCATCTGGAATCTTGGGCGTCGCCGCGCCGAAGCCTTCATTGAGGACGGTTCCGTTGGCGGCTTGCGTGGCATAAAACGTATAGCCGGCGATGGTCAACGAACCTGTGCGGGGTTGCGTGCCGGGATTGGCGGTCACGTTGTAAGTGACCGTACCGTTGCCCGAACCCGAAGCTCCGCCGGTGACGGTGATGAAAGGCGAATTGCTGACTGCCGTCCAACTGCAACCGCCGGGCGCGATGATCTGCACCTGATTGCCGATGACGCCCGCCGCCGCGATGCCGGCTTCGGTGGGGTTGATGGCGAAGTTGCATTGGCAAGGCGAAAATTCCGACGTATTGCCCGCCGCATCGGTGGCTGTGGCGGTGACGACTCCGCCGGCATTCAATGTCGGCAAGGACGGGAGCGTCGCGCTGATCGTGGCGTTGCCGCCGACATCGGTCGTCACCTCGGTCGAGCCGATAAAGAATTGCCCTTCGCCGTTGCCGGTGGGATCGCAGGAAGCGTTGGCGAAAAACTCGATGCGGAAGACCGTGCTCGGCGTGCTGTTGAGCGTGCCGGCGACGTTGGTCAATCCGCCGGAAGTCGTGACGGTGGTCAGCAGCGGAAAATTTTGCAGGTTGTTTGGGCCGGTGTCGGCGTCACCCGCGTCGTTGGCCGTCAGTCCATTGCCGCCCAGATCAATGCCCAATCCGTTGTTGCCCGAGATGCTGTTGCCCAGCACTCGATTACCCGTGGCTGTCGCTCCGGTGATGGCCACGCCGGCGCTGCTGTTGCCGGAAATCAGATTGCCCGCGCCCGCCGCCGTGCCGCCAATCGTATTATTCACGGCGTCGGTGATTTGAACGCCTGCCGCAGTATTGGCCAACGTCGCTGTGCCTGCCGCGTTCGTGCCGATGAAATTGCCGGCAACGACGTTATTAATTGTGTTATTACTGCTGAGTTCCACGCCGCTCGCATTATTGCCGGAAATGATATTGCGCGCCGCAGCGGTTGTGCCGCCAATGATGTTATTGGCCGACTCAAACAGAAAAATGCCGTTGTTGGCATTCGGCAAGGCCGCCAACCCGTTGGCCGTCGTGCCGATGAAATTCCCCTGAATGGTGATGGCGGAAGCATTTGTATCGAGCCTGATTCCATCCTTATTGTTGCCGCTGATGACATTGCCCGCACCAATCACAGTTCCGCCAATCGTATTGTTGCCGGCGTCGCCGTTCACGACTACGCCCTCCTCGGTGTTACCCAAATTGGCGGTGCCATTGACATCTGTTCCGATGTAATTTCCCTGGACCAGATTAAGTGTGGCGGTATTGCCGGTGATGGCAACACCGCGAATCCCATTGCTGGAAATCACGTTGCGTGCCGCTGCAGTGTTTCCTCCAATGGTGTTGCCGGAGGAGAAGGCGATCAGTACACCATTGAAGCCATTCCCCAACCCTGTCGTTCCTGTCGCATCGGTACCAATGAAATTTCCCTGCACCCGCGCATTGAGCACGGTGGCCCCCAACACCCTGACCCCGTTTTGGAGATTGCCTGAGATGATGTTGCGTGCTCCTGCTACGGTTCCACCGACAGAGTTATTGGGCGCGGCATCAATATTCACCCCATTCCCTCCGTTCGGTATTGTTGCTGTTCCCGTTGCGTTCGTGCCGATGTAATTGCCTAACACCTGATTGCCGGTGGTGGTGGCGTTGGCAATGTTAATTCCAGTGTTATTGCCGGAAATGACGTTGCGTTCGGCGGGGTCCGTACCGCCAACGGTGTTATTGGCAGCCCCGCCGGTAATCGCCACGCCACTCCCTGTGTTTCCCAGGGCTGCCGTGCCATTGGCGTTCGTGCCGATGTAATTCCCCAGAATCTGGTTATTGTTCGCTCCTGCAAAGGCGATTTGCACGCCATTGAGCGTGTTGCCGGAAATCAGGTTTCGCGCGCCGACAGCGGTGCCGCCGACTGTATTGCCGTTGGCTCCGCCCTGAATATCAACGCCGTCGCCGCTGTTGGTGAGAATCGCCGTGCCGGCGGCGTTCGTGCCGATGAAATTGCCGAGCACCTGATTGCCGGTGGCTCCGCTGTTGAGCAGCACGCCATCATTGCCGTTGCCGGAAATAATGTTGCGGGCTTCAGTCACCGTGCCGCCGATGGTGTTGTTGACTGCTCCATTGAGCGTCACACCTTCCAGTCCGTTGGGAATGGCCGCCGTGCCCGCCGCATTCGTACCAATCAAGTTGCCCTGCACGGAATTATTGGTCGCCGATGCACCGCTGATGAGTATGCCGCGCTGGTTGTTGCCGGAGATGACGTTGCCTGCACCTGCCGCCGTGCCTCCAATGGTATTGCCGGCACTGTCCCCAATGGTGATGCCATTATTGCCATTGGCGAGTACCGCCAGTCCCGTTGCATTTGTCCCGATCAGATTTCCCTGCACCTGGTTGTTGTTTGAGGTTTGTAGAAACACGCCGGTCGCAGAATTGCCGGAAATGACATTGCCCGCTCCAGCCGTTGTGCCGCCGATTGTGTTGCCGGACACCTGGTCAACCACGACCCCGTGTTGAGCATTAGGCACGGCGGCTGTGCC
>CAZRXE010001548.1:0-1936 GCA_964603695.1 uncultured Heliomicrobium sp. | reverse complement strand
CCTTTGATATGCTTCCATTCGCCATTGGTCTGGTCAGTTGAGTAACGTTTTTGTTTCATTTCTCAAGTGTGCCAGATCAATGGCAACTTTTCAGACACGCTCTATGGCATCAGTTGACCATTCTGCGGCGCAAACTGCGCAGGGCAAATTCGGCGGTGATAAGAAACGCGGCGATCAAATACAACATTTCCGCCAACATCTTCCAGCTTAGGTTGCCGATCATCAGTTGGCGCGAAACGTCCACGGCGCTGGTCAGCGGCACTGTCCATGCCAGCCACTGCACCGGTTCCGGCATTCGTTCCAGCGGAAAATACGCGCCGGAAATCCACAAGTAGGAGAACACGAAAGCCATATAAAAATTGTAGTTGTTGATGTCGTGAATGCGCGAAGTAATCAGCAACGACAGTGCAGCCACCCACAGCGCGCCGATAGTCAGCGCAATCGGAATCAGAATTCCCCACAGCGACACCACAGCGCCGAAAGCCGCCAGCACCGCCAGCACGAACAAACCGTCGAACAAGGCTTTGGACGCGCCCCAGGCAATTTCCGCCAAGCCCAGGCTCTCGACTTCGACCGGCGTGCAAAGCACTGCGTCGAAGGTGGATTGATAAACCATACGGAAAAACGAGCCGTAGGTGCATTCAAACAGCGCCCGCAGCAGCGCCGCGAACGCCAGCAAACCCGCACCGACAAAGGTCAGATAAGGCACTCCCATCACGTTTCCGGCAACCAGCGAACCGACGCCCCAGCCGAAACCTATGACGGAAAAGATCGGCTCGAAAAGCGGCGCAATCATTTCGGTCTTCCACAATCGAACGTAAACATCGTAATTGCGACGCCAAACGCGCCAAGCGTCGCCGAAATTGATTTGAGCAAGTGCCGGCATAAAAACCTTCCTGAGAAACCTTCAGATCAGCCGCTCGTTGTCGGTCAGCAGCAAAAAAACGTCTTCCAGATTCGATGGGCGCAGCAGAACTTCGTGGTCTTCGTAAGCTTTCATCAGCGGCGCGAGCTCTTCCGCCGACGGGGCGAAATAAAAATGCGTGGAGCCGCGCTGTTCGGCCAGCACCTGCGGCAAGCCTGTGTGCAAAGGCCGCCCGTTGCAGCCGCGCGCCTCCAATGCGAAATGCCGCGCGTGTTCGCGGATCAGTTCGCGCGGCGTACCGCTGACCAGAATCTGACCGCGATCCACTATCACCAACCGGTCGCAGAGCTTTTCGGCTTCGTCCATGTAATGCGTCGAAAGAATGATTGTCAGCCCTTGCTGGCGCAAAGCGCGCAACTTTTCCCAAATCGCCAATCGCACGTGCGGATCAAGCCCCGTGGTCGGTTCGTCCAGCACCAGAATTTTGGGTTGATTGAGCAGAGCGCGAGCAATCATCAAGCGCCGCTTCATGCCGCCGGAAAGTGTTTCGATGCGCACATCGCGCTTTTCCTGCAACTCGGCGAAGGCGATCAATTCATCAGCGCGTTGTTCGGCAAGGTGGCGAGGAAGGCGATAGTAGCGGGCGTAAATCAACAAATTGTCGCGGACGCTCAGGTCAGGATCGAGATTGTTTTCCTGCGGCACTACGCCAACGGTTTCCTTGATGGCGCGCGCATCGAGCGTCACGTCTTTGCCGTCCACGCGCAGCACGCCGTGACTAAGCGGCGAACGGCAATAAATCATCCGCATCATGGTGGATTTGCCAGCACCGTTCGGCCCCAGCATGCCAAAGGCTTCGCCGTATTTGACGTTGAAACTGATTCGATTGACCGCGACCAGATTACCGTAGGTTTTCATCAAGTCCCGTGCTTCGATGGCGAAGCCAGGCGCATTGCCGTTTTCATTCATTACAACTCAAAAGCAGTTTTTCAACCGTTCTCCCGCTTCCTCTCCTCTGATGACTTTCCCGGAATCTACCATACTTGCCTTGCCTAAAAAATGAGGGTAAAA
>CAZRXE010001547.1:0-7720 GCA_964603695.1 uncultured Heliomicrobium sp. | reverse complement strand
GGCATCAGACGCTGCCCATTGAGCGCGTCGCCGACTTACTGGATCAAATTTGCAATGCCGTTGCTTTTGCCCACGGCAAAAACATCATTCATCGCGACCTCAAACCCGGCAACATCATGCTGGTGACGGACGAGAGCGGCGAAGAAAGCATTCGCGTGCTGGATTTCGGCATCGCCAAAGCGATGGACAACACAGTCGGCACGAACACGCGCATCGCCGGCAGCTACTATTACATTTCGCCCGAACAAACCGTCGCGCTGGGACGCATTGACCGCTGCACGGACATTTACAGCCTGGGCGTGATGCTTTACCAGATGCTGACCGGCAAAGTCCCTTTTGAAGCCAACACCGACGGCCAGATTATAGACATGCACCGTTCGCTCGATCCGATTCCGCTGCGACAGGTCAATCCGGCGATTCCGCTCGGCGTCGAGGAAGTGGTCTTGAAAGCTCTGGCCAAACAGGCTGCGGATCGTTATCAAACCGCCACCGAACTGGCGCGCGCCTTCCGTCACGCCGCGCAACTCGCCGCCGGTGCGATTATCCTGGAATGCCGCGACGAACATGACGGCGCGTCGGTCACCACCGCCACTGTTTATCTGAACGGAAGACACGCCGGGCAAGCCGACCGCAACGGACGCTGGCAGCAAGACGGCCTGACGCCTAGAAAGTATTTGATCGAAGTCGAAGCGCCCCGCTACGAGCGATGGCATCTTTCCGAAAGCCTGGACGCGCGCGAGGAAATCACAATTCCGGTCGCACTCAAACGCCAGCCGAAAGGCGAATTGGTGATTTCCTGCGGCGTGGCCGGCGTCGAAGTCGAACTCGACGGCGCGAAAATCGGCAAGACGGACGCCAGCGGCAGATTGTATTTGGAATCGGTCAACGCCGGTTCGCACACGCTACGATTAACGCACTCGCAGTATTTGCCGGCCGAATCAATTGTAGAAATCGGCGTTTGGGAGCAAGCTCTGGCCGCTCTGACCTTGACCGAACGCCCGCGCCGCCAATTCGGCAAACAGCTTTTGCAAAAACTTCGCGGCGCAAGCAGTCCCCTCCCCGGCGCAACGCCTGCCGCTCCCATTCGGCGGGCAGAACCCGTTCAGTCGGAATCTGCGACAAGCAATAAATCCAAAGCCTCCGCGCCCACTGAGATCGTTTCTCAAGCGCCGACTGTTGACCCCTTGCCGCCGACGCCGGCCCAAGTCGCAATCGCAACGCAATCCTGCCCTCGTTGCCAATCCACTATGCCGGCAGGATTGAAGTTCTGCACCGAATGCGGCGCGGCGCTGATCGCGTCCGAAGCAACAACCGAGAAAAACTACGACACTCAAGCACTTGTTCCGGACAATCCGATTCAGACGATTGAGGAACCGCCGGCGGAAGAGCCATTCCCGTCCGCTCTTCCCGAGCCGGCAGAAAAAGACTTTCTTCCTTACGTCACGCTGCCGCCAACGCATACGCCGCCGAAAACCAGAAGCAAGACGCTTTGGATCGTTCTGGGCAGCGCCGCTGTGTTTTTACTGCTGGTTGCCTGGATCGTCGCCAGCCGTTCACACGCGCCAACGGAAATTGTCGCTGCTCCGACGGCAACGCCTCTCCCCACAAGCACGCCTGTCGAACAAATACAAAAAGCGCCGGATGGAATGGTGCTGATTCCGGGCGGAAGTTTCCTGATGGGCAATCCCGACGCCAAGCCGTCCGACATTACAGGTCCGCAGCACGCCGTGACTGTTGAAACGTTTTTTATCGGCGAACACGAAGTCACCAGAGAGGAATATCAAGAATTTCTGCAAGCCTCGGGGTACCCAGCACCTCGAAACCAAGACTGGAATGGCACGACGCCCTCACCAGGGACGGAAAAATTGCCGGTGACGGATGTTAGCTGGGACGATGCGAAAGCCTACACCAACTGGAAAAGCACGCAGGCACCGCAATTCGCCGGATTGCGATTGCCAACGGAGACTGAATGGGAATTCGTCGCTCGCGACGGCAAAAACCAAGTCTTTCCCTGGGGAAATACTTTTTCCGACAACAACGCCAACGCGGGAAAGAAATCGAAGCAATTACAACCCGTCAAAAGTCCTCAGTACGCCATCGGAGAATTCAAGGTCTACGACTTGATCGGCAATGTCTGGGAATGGATGGAGAATGATTTTTATTTGTACCCAGGCAGTCGCTTGCGGGCGTCGGATAAGCCCGAAAAAGTGATTCGCGGCGGAACCTACGATGACGATCTCCAATACGCCTACTCCAGATTCAAAATTGATCCAACAGTAAAAGGAAGTAGCTATTCTCAAACTGGTTTTCGTTGTGCGAAGTCGGCCACTCCGTGAAGCGGGTAACTTTGAAACCATCTCCATTGTTTTTCACGATGATGAAAAGGTGCTTTTTCTATCCAGCGATTATTTGCCTGATTCACCTGATGTCCAGTCAGGGAATTGCCCAAAAGGTTTCTTGCCCGAAAGGACAAAAGTCCGGGCCAAACGGCTCCTGCGTTCCAATCAAGCCGCCTATCCCTTCCCAACCCAAATCATGCGCAATTACGGTCAAGGTTGAAGGCACGGCGAGGGGCGTACAGCTACATCTTTCCAACAACCCCAGTGACGGTTGTGGCACCGTTACCAACAAGAAAAAAACCGTTCCTTACAGTTATTCGGAAACTAAAACGCTGAGCAATGACACTCAAGCGACCTTTTCGGGCTTTCTCTGCAAGTGCAATCATACGCTGACCGCTAAGCTCGACGGATTCGACTTCTCGGATGGCGGACGCCGAACCGTCGTCAATCCCAAGCCCGGCGAAACAATTACCTTCACCGCAACTCCGCGTGAAAAACCCAAGCCAAAGCTTCCTTGCAATGGTGGAATCGAACCAATCGCTCTGAAGTGGGATGGTGCGCCGGAAAAATACACGGTCTCGCCTCAATCGGCCTGCCGCGAACGGGTTTATTTCAATGAACATCGGTTCAAACCGTTGATCGGCGGTTACAAAGCCGCCGTCAATCTGGCTTCGGATCAATTGGCCAAACTGAAAATTGAATTGTATATTGAATTGTATTTGGACAAACAGCCGGTGGTTTGCGACACGCCTCTTTTTTCCTCGAATGTTCAATCGCAAACTCCCTGCCTGCTTCAGTCCGATCGGGAATATCTTTTGCGAATCACCGGTTCCGGCATTTCAGAGTCTTCCAGTTTAAGTTACTCGTTGAGCGTCAATCCAATCCTGCTGACGGCAGAAGGTTTTAACGCACAGTTGGCGGCCCTCGAATCGGATCAGGTGCTTGGCTCCATGTTTGGCTCAATGAAGCTTCCGGCTTCCACTCCCTCCCTTTTCAATTCGCTGAATCGCCAACTTGTGCTGCTTTATGGCGAAGGACAGGGACGCCCTGCCAAATCCGATCCGGCGGCCAATGAAAAACTAGCGCAAGCCACAACCATTCTGGAAAGACTAGCCGACAGCAAAACAGATGCCCCTCTTGCCAACCAAGGGTTAGTTCGGTCGGCGCTGGGCATCATTTACCGCTATCACAAAAAAGATTTCATCAAAGCCCGACAAAAAGAATCCGAAGCCATCGAACAAGGAGCCTTTGCCCGATTCAAGGTAATGATCGGCGAAAAAAAGGATGCCAGGCAGTTTCCCAAATTCTGGCTTTTGATTGGGAAACGCGGAATGAGCCTTGAGCGGTTGGGAGAAAACGCCACCGAAAAGTCATCACCATTGCCCCAAAAAATAAATTTGGCAACCAACCCGATCTCGATGAATCGCGACTTCGACACGCTTCTCAGCAAAAGCGTCCCTGTTCAGTGCGTAAAAGTCTCGATTGAAAAAAAAGACTATTACATCCTCCCGCTCTCCTATGACCGCGACGAAGCCAACGCGATTGCGGATTTCATCAAAAACATGTTGAATGCCAGAAAATAACGACCGCCAAGCGGCATTGTCGGCGAACCAACAATCCGACCGAAAAACATGGAGGAACTTATGGGCTTGATGGATTTTCTCAGAGGGCAGTTGATTGAAATCATTCAGTGGAACGAGGACGCGCGCGATGTGTTGTCCTGGCGCTTCCCGGATGAAGACAAGGAAATCAAAAACGGTGCGCAGCTTGTCGTGCGCGAATCGCAGGTGGCGCAGTTCGTTTACCTGGGGCAGTTCGGCGACACTTTCGGCCCCGGCACGCATACGCTGGCTACGGCCAATATTCCGATTTTGTCTGCGCTCAAGGGCTGGAAGTACGGTCTGGAATCGCCTTTCAAAGCGGATGTTTATTACGTCAGCACGCGGCTGTTCACGGGCAATCGCTGGGGGACGGCCAATCCGGTGATGATGCGCGATCAGGATTTCGGCATCGTGCGGCTGCGGGCTTTCGGCACTTATGATTTTCGCATCACCGATCCGCGTCTGTTTCTGCGCGAAGTGGCCGGAACCGACACCGAATTTCGCATTGAAGAATTCGCCGAAACCATGCGTTCGCGGATGATTTCAGTTTTCAGTGATGCGCTGGCCAGTTCAAAGATTCCGGCGCTCGACGTGGCGATGCGTTACACCGAACTTGGCGACGCCTTGCTGCCGCTCATCAATCCGGCGCTGCAAAGCAAGTACGGCATTTCGATGGACAGCTTCATTGTCGAAAACGTCTCAGTGCCGCCGGAAGTCGAACAGGCGATTGACAAGCGTTCGAGCATGGCTGCCGTCGGCAATCTGAACGATTACGTCAAATATCAAATGGCGCAGGGCATGGAAAAAGGTGGCGGCACGGGCGGCGCAGCTTCGGAAATGGCCGTCGGTTGGGCAATGGCACAACAAATGATGCAGCAATCTGGCGGAATTTTGGGCGGGCAGGCAACTCCGTCTGCGGCCGCTCCGCCTGCTGCTGTTCCGGCGGCCAATGTGGGCGGCAATCCCGATTTGCTTAGCCCGGCGCAGGCTGCGCAAATGCTCGGCGTCAGCGAAGAAGACGTGATGGCCGTGCTGACTTCCGGCGAATTGAAAGGCAAGAAGATCGGCGCAAGTTGGCGCATCACGCGCGCGGCGGTGGATGAATTCCTGAAGAGTTAAACCGCCGACTCACTGTGGAATTATCACCTCGTCATCAACGACGCTCTGAAAACAACGCGAATGTGTAAATGCCCTTCAGCCTGTCGCCACGGTGGACAGACTGAAGGGCATTTACACATTCCAGTGAACCATCATGACCAATCAAAACAAACCACGCATACGATTTTCCGTCATCGGCTTGAATCACGGACACATCAACGGGCAAACGCGCACGGTGTTGCGTGGCGGCGGCGAACTGGTTTCCTTTTACGCCAAAGAGCCTGATCTGGCCTCGGCCTTCGCCAAACAGTTTCCGCAGGCCAGACAGGCAGGCAGCGAAAAAGAGATTCTCGAAGACCGCTCGATTCAGTTGATTGTCAGCGCCTCCATCCCGAATGAACGCGCGCCGCTGGGCTTGGAAGTCATGCGCCACGGCAAGGACTTCATGGTGGACAAACCGGGCATCATCACGCTGGAACAATTGGCCGAGGTGCGGCGAGTGCAGCAGCAAACGCATCGCATCTATTCGATACTGTACGGCGGGCGGTTGGAAAGTCGCGCCACGATCAAAGCCGGCGAACTGGTCAAAGCCGGTGCCATCGGCAAAGTCATTCAAACCATTGGTCAGGGGCCGCATCGCATGAGTCCGAAAGCGCGCCCGGCCTGGTTTTTCGAGCGCGAACGTTACGGCGGCATCATTTGCGACATCGCTTCGCATCAGTTCGATGAGTTTTTATTTTTCACCGGTTCGACGCGCGCTGAAGTTGTCGCTTCGCAAATCGGCAACGTTCATCATCCGCAGTGGCCGGAACTGGAAGATTTCGGCGACGCGATGCTGCGGGGCGATCAGGGCGCGGGCTACATTCGCGTTGACTGGTTCACTCCCGACGGTTTGCCCACCTGGGGCGATTCGCGGCTAACCGTGCTGGGCACTGACGGTTATATCGAAATCCGCAAGAACGTGGATCTGGCCGGGAAACCCGGCGGCGATCATTTGTTTTTGGTGGATCAAAAAGGCGTTCAGCGCATTGATTGCAGCCAGGTAGAAATGTCTTACGGCGAACAACTGGTCAACGATGTCCTCAACCGAACAGAAACAGCCATGCCCCAGGCGCATTGTTTTCTGGCAACGGAACTGGCGCTCAAAGCGCAGAAACAGGCGCAACGAATCAATTTCAAAAAGTAAGCTTTTCTTGGCGACAAATCAGGCAATTGCGCAAACTGGACAGTTCGCGCAACATCATTTTCGACGTTTGACGCGGGCAAACCAGTGGCAGCGATCTGTCGCGGCCCGGACGCTGATTGATGCCGGCGTGGTGAAAGGCCGTAAACTGACTTCTTATGAATCCATTCAGACGGATTTGAAAAATGCCGGCGCGCAATGGGTGGATGAAGAAGTGGTCGTGGACAACGGTCCGGTCACAAGCCGCAAACCTGACGACATACCGGCTTTTAATCGCAAAATGATCGAAGAATTCGCCGAAGGAAATCACCAATCTCGGCAGGCAGGCAAGGCAGGCAGGTAAGAAAAAGCCGTGTTCGTGTGGCAGGCCGTTTGAGTCTGCCACACGAAATTTCCCGACTGGAGATTACCGGCGGACTTCAAAATCCGCGCGGCATCCGCGATCCACCCAAACGCCACTGCGGTCGCGGCCCCAGGTGCGGCCTTGAATGCAGGGCGAACCGCTGCGTTGGCGAATCAAGCGGACTTCTCCGCTAATGCCTTCGCTGCACCAATGACGTTTTCCATCCCCGGATTCGCAATAAAAGGTTTGAACATAACCGCGATCTCGGCCGCGGTTGTAATCCCGGTCTCGATCACGGTCATTATCCCTGTCACGATCCCGACCGGACCTGCGGTCGTTGAGTTCAAAATCCGCGCGGCATCCGCGATCCACCCAGATTCCACGCCGGTCGTAATCCCAGGTTCTTCCTTGAACGCAGGGCGAGCCGCTGCGTTGACGCACCAGTCGCACGCCGTCGCGCGTGTCCACATTGCAGTAATTGCGCCGCCCATCATCCGAGGCGCAGTAAATTCTTTGGAAAAAAGCAGGGGTTACAGGAGCTGCTGTATTCATTACTGCGGGGAGCGCGGGATTGATGGCGGATGCAAGCGGATTGCGTTGCGCCCGCGCGTAAAACAAGCTGCCGCCGGCGACCACCGCCAGGGCCAACACAACAAGCAGAAACTGGGCCTTGCGTCCCAACGCGCAAAGCCTGATGGTATTCAGACTCATAAGTATTTTCCTCCGTTGAAGAGTTGTCAGAAGGGGTATGCTCGGAAGAATAAGCTCGGAGTCCGGATTCTTCAACCTGGATTTCCGGTGCGGGCGATTGACACCTCACACGCAACCGAAAAAGTACAGCCCACTGTGAGTCGGCTGTGGTCGTGGCAGGCAAGCCCGCCGGATTCAGAAAGTCGTTCTTGTGGGACACTGCGGCGGACTGAATGTCCGCCGTATAGCTGTTTCCGAAAGCCTACAAATTCGGCAATTTCAAAGTTTCCAGCACTACGTTCAGCGAGCGGTCGGCGATGTCTCGTGTGCGTTCGCTCCAGCCCATTTGCTCGCGGTTTTGTTCGTAATCGCGGCGGACGCGCTCTTTCAGCCGTTCGACGTATTCCGCCGGATTGGGTGAGTTGGCGATGGCGAAATCCAGTTCGCGGTATGCATTGTGAATCGT
>CAZRXE010001546.1:0-2194 GCA_964603695.1 uncultured Heliomicrobium sp. | reverse complement strand
TCAACGTTGTCAGCCGTAGCGGTTCCAACGAATTCCACGGTGATGTTTGGTTGCAGATGAACGGCGCGGCATTGAATTCCGCCCCGCGCGGTACGTGGCGTCGCACGACCGCTGACGTAACAAAGAACGAATTCTTCCGTGCGCGCGAAGATGAATATCGTACTTTCTATCCTGGCTTTACGTTAGGTGGGCCGATCATCAAAGAGCGCCTAAACTTCTTCACCGGTTACACTGCTGACCTCGCTCGCACTGAGCGTACCATTCCCTTCGCTGTTGGCACACGCACTACAACGTCTCGTGTGGTTAGTCATCGTGGTGTCGCGAGAGTTGATTATGCGCCGACTCAAAAACTGCAGATCAACACTTCGTACTTCTGGAATCCGGTTAAACAGACCGGCCAACTTTCCGGCAACGACCCGAGCGTTGCGCCTCCTAATACCGATTTCTCAACTCGTGGCGGCTACACTCCGGCTTCTAACTACACAGCTTCGGCAACCTACACGGTCAAATCGAATCTGATTTTGGAAGCCCGTTATGGGTATAAATACCTAAACGACAAGAATGGTAACTATGGTCTGGCGGCGTCTCCCTGGTATATCTGGAATGCTTCAACCGCTCCAGGAACGGGCGGCGCGGCTCCTTCGATTGTTTCACAAGGCAAAATTACCCAGGCTCAATACGACGCTATTCCCGTGGCCTTCCGCCAGGCGAATGGTTTCCAGAACGTAGCCAACACCTTCGGTATCGTTCGTGACATTACCACTCGTCACAACGTCTATCTGAATGCCAACTACATCACCAACATCGAAGGCCAACGCCATAGCTTCAAAGGCGGCTATGCCCTGAATCGCCTGAATAACAACGTGCTTGATGATTACACTCAGGGACGTTTTGAAATCGTCTGGGGCGAAGCCATTAGCCGTGGTTCGATCCAGAATGTCAGAGGCACTTACGGCTACTACATCTGGCGCGATGGCGTCCGTCACAACGCTCAGGTCAGCAGCCGCAACCAGGGCTACTACATTCAGGATTCCTGGCAGATGCTGAAGAACCTGACAATCAATGCCGGTGTTCGTTTGGAAAACGAATTCCTGCCGCCTTACACCAAGGTCGTAAATGGCAACAAGGTTCCGAATCCGATTAGCTTCGGCTGGGGTGACAAGGTTGCTCCGCTCGTTGGCGGCGCGTGGGACGTGCTTGGCAACGGTAAATGGAAAATCAGCGCCAGCTACGGCCAATACTTTGACTTAATGAAGTATGAGTTGGCTCGTGGCTCCTTTGGTGGAGACTACTGGCACGATCACTACTATCGTTTGAACGATCCTGACCTGTCCAAACTTTCGTTGGCGAATGTGTCGGCGCTGGCCGGCGGCACGGCGAAAGTGCTGGACGTGGATAACCGCACAGTTCCGATCAATGCTCAAGGTCAACTCGACGGCATTGACCCGGACATCAAACCCATGTCCTCGCGTCAGTATTCGGTGGGTCTTGATCATGAACTGAAGCCCGGCATGGTTTTCTCCGCGCGTTACACCCGCAGTCGTCTGGTGCGTGGCATTGAAGACATTGGTGTGCTTGATGCGGAGTCAAACGAAGTTTACACCATTGGCAACCCCGGCTTCGGTGCAACGGATGCCAAAAAATTTGTCACCGCCAACGGTGTACCGCTGACGCCAAAAGCCGTTCGTAATTTCGACGGCATCGAATTCCGTCTGGATGGGCGTTTCAGCGAAGGTCTGCTGCGTCGCTTGAACTACAACGCTTCCTACACCTACAGCCGTTTGTGGGGTAACTGGGGGGGCTTGGCGAACTCCGACGAAAACGGTCGTTCCGACCCGAACGTGAGCCGTGCATTTGACCTTTCGCCCGGCAACTTTGATTCGAAGGGCCAGAATGTTTTCGGTTTGCTGGCAACTGACCGTCCGCACACCTTCAAACTCTTCTTGAACTATAGCCAGCCCTGGGGCGGCAAATCCGGCGAAACGCTGTTCTCGATCAACCAGATTGCTTACAGCGGCACACCTCTCACTTCCACCGTCGGCTTCATCGTTCCTGTCTTCTACAATGGCCGTGGCGATTTGGGCCGCACGCCCGCGTTGACGCAGACCGACTTCCTGATCGCTCACACCGTCAATCTGAGTGAGCGTGTCAAGATGAAGTTTGAAGCGAACGTCACGAACCTGTTCAATCAGGC
>CAZRXE010001545.1:0-5294 GCA_964603695.1 uncultured Heliomicrobium sp. | reverse complement strand
TCGAATCGCGACGGGTGTATGAAAACCCAATCAACTGTAAACGGGATGCCAGACGCGCATCCCGTTTTTGTTTATGATTCGCGCCTTCTCCACACGCAACGTGGTCGAATCAGTACCGCGACTGGTATTGACCTTGCTTCCATTTGTTTACGAGGACAAATTTGCTAGCATCTCGCGCCGGGAGCAATACACAAAAATTCAACTGGGCCGAAGGCGGCCTGATTCCGACAATGGTTTTGTTCCAGGCTCTGACTTATGCCGAATCGCGAACCACAACACGGCACGGACGTTTTGACCCAAAGCAAGCAGAAGCTGCAAAAGCCTCCGCTCTATAAAGTCCTGCTGCACAATGACAATTACACGACGATGGAGTTCGTCGTTCACGTTCTGATGAACGTCTTTCATCACTCGGAAAATGATGCCATTCGCATCATGCTTCAGGTTCACAATCAGCAAGTCGGCGTCGCCGGCGTTTACACTTACGAAATCGCCGAAACCAAAATCGCCAAAGTCTCACAACTGGCGCGCGAATACGATTACCCGCTGCTCTGTAGTTTGGAAGAGGAATGAAATCGGGTGATTGGTGATTGGTAGTTAGTGATTGGCGGAACGCCCGCATCACCAACCACCAAACATCAACCACCAACCACTGACGAAAATGATTACCAGAGAACTTCAAGCCACGCTCAATCTCGCACTTAACGAAGCGGTCAAACGCCGTCACGAATTCCTGACCCTGGAACATCTGCTTTACGCCATGCTGCACGACCAGACTTCGAGCGAAGTGCTGCTGCATTGCGGCGCGGATCTGGAATTGCTGCGGCGCAATCTGGAAGAGTTTTTCCGCGACACGCTAACGCCGTTGCCGCGCGGCGTGAATCTGCAACCGGAGCAAACCGCCGCTTTCGAGCGCGTGATTGACCGCGCGCTGATGCAGGCGCAATCCTCCAATCAAGAGGAAATTGACGGCGGCAACATTCTGGCGTCGCTTTTTGAAGAACATCATTCCCACGCCAAATATCTACTGGAAAAACAAGGCGTCACCAAGCTCGACGTTCTCAGCTACATCTCGCACGGCATCTCGAAAATTGACGGCGACGAATTGGGCGACTTGCCGGACTCAATGGATGAAGAAGGCGAAGAACGTCCCGTTCGCGATCCATTGTCAGCCTTCACCGCCAATCTGATTGAGCGCGCCGCCGAAGGCAAAATTGATCCGCTGATTGGCCGCCAGATGGAACTTGAGCGCACGATCCAAGTGCTTTGCCGCCGCCGCAAAAACAATCCGCTTTATCTGGGCGACCCCGGCGTCGGCAAAACTGCCATCGCCGAAGGCTTGGCGCTGAAAGTCCACAAGGAAGAAGTGCCCGACGTGCTGAAAGGCGTGGAAATTTATTCGCTCGATATGGGCGCGCTGCTGGCCGGCACGCGCTATCGCGGCGAATTCGAGCAGCGATTGAAAGCCGTCATCAACGCGCTGAAAAAGAAACCCGGCGTGATTCTCTTCATTGATGAAATTCACACCATCGTCGGCGCGGGCGCGGTGCAGGGCGGTTCGATGGACGCATCGAACATACTGAAACCGGCGCTGGCTTCGGGCGAATTGCGCTGCATCGGTTCGACGACTTACAACGAATATAAAGCCTCGTTCGAGCGCAACCGCGCACTGGCGCGCCGCTTCCAGACGATTGAAATCTCGCAACCGAGCATCGAAGACAGCTACAAAATCCTGCAAGGCCTGAAGCCGTATTACGAAGAACATCACAGCATCAAATACACCGACGAAGCCTTGCACGCCGCCGCAGAGCTATCCGCCAAACACATCAATGACCGTTACCTGCCCGACAAAGCCATTGACGTGATTGACGAAGTCGGCGCGGCCACCAAACTGAAACCCGTCGAAGAGCGTCCCGAAGTCATCACCGAACACGATGTTGAATTGGTCATCGCCAAGATGGCCAAGATTCCGCCACGCTCCGTTTCCAAGTCCGACAAGGAACGTTTGCAAGACCTGGACACGGAGTTGCGAATGGTGATCTTCGGTCAGAACCACGCCATCAAACAGATTGTGGACGCCATCAAACTGTCGCGTTCCGGCCTGGGCAATCCCGAAAAGCCCATCGGTTCATTCCTGTTTTCCGGCCCCACCGGCGTGGGCAAAACCGAACTGGCCAAACAACTGGCCAAGAGCCTGGGCGTTGAATTCCTACGCTTCGACATGAGCGAATACATGGAAAAACACACCGTCTCGCGTTTGATCGGCGCGCCTCCGGGTTATGTAGGCTTCGATCAAGGCGGCTTGTTGACCGACGCGGTTCGCAAAACGCCTTACGCCGTGGTGGTGCTGGACGAAATCGAAAAAGCCCATCCGGACCTGTTCAACATCCTGCTGCAAGTGATGGATCACGCCACGCTGACCGACAACAACGGCAAGAAGGCCGACTTCCGCAACGTGATTCTAATTATGACCACCAACGCCGGCGCGCGCGAATTGAGCGGCAACAAGCTCGGCTTCAGACAATCCGATAGAGGCGGCATCAGCGGCACCGGCAGCAAAGCGCAAGGCGCAATCGAAAAAACCTTCAGCCCGGAATTCCGCAATCGCATGGACGCCTGGATCTCGTTTGAAAGCCTGAGCTTTGAAAACATCGAGCGCGTGGTGGACAAATTCATCGGCCAGTTGCGCGCGCAGTTGAAAGACAAAAACGTCGAACTGGAACTGACCGAAGCCGGGCGCGCCTGGCTGGCCAACAAAGGCTTCGACAAACAATTCGGCGCGCGTCCGATGGCGCGGCTGATTCAATCGCAAATCAAAGAGAAGCTGGCCAACGAAGTCCTCTTCGGCAGCCTGCAAAACGGCGGCAAAGCCGTGGTCGGCGAAGAAAACGGCGAGCTGAAACTGACTTACCAGGAACGCGAATAAAGCGCCGATTCAACGTTTCGATCAATCCAAAAACTGCCGACAACCTCGCGTTGCCGGCAGTTTTTGTTTTATTGCCTTCACCGACAGCGCGGGCTATATTCGCGCCCGATCCTCAGTAAAACTTGTGCCGGAGGGCAGGATGGACTTATCCAAAATTGGCCGTTACGAAATCAAAAGTCTGTTGGGCAAAGGCGGAATGGCGTCGGTGTACCGCGCCTTCGATCCGATGTTCGAGCGCGATGTCGCCGTCAAAGTGCTGCCGCGCGATTTGCTGCACGAACAGGATTTTTACGAACGCTTCCGCCGCGAAGCCAAACTCATTGCCGGATTGGAAAACCAGGCCATCGTTCCCGTCTACGATTTCGGAGAGCAGGACGATCAGCCCTACATCGTCATGCGACTGATGGCGGGCGGTTCGCTGGCCAATCGCTTGGAACGCGGCCCGTTTTCCTTGTCGCGTGCCTCATCCATTTTGACGCGACTGGCCGCCGCGCTGGATCGCGCACACGCGCGCGGCATCATCCACCGCGACCTGAAACCCGCGAACTTTTTGCTCGACGAAGACAGCGACCCTTACATCGCCGATTTCGGCATCGCCAAACTGCTGACCGGCGGCGGCACGCATCAGCGCACGGTCATCATGGGCACGCCCGCTTACATGAGTCCCGAACAATGGAGCGACGATCCGCTCGACCGGCGCTGCGACGTGTATGCGCTGGGCGTCATCCTGTTTGAAATGGTGACGGGACAACTGCCCTATCAAGCCAGTTCCGCTCCGGCGCTGATGAACAAACACATCAACGCGCCCATTCCCCGCCTCGAAACGTCGCGAAGCTCCATCCAACCGGTGCTTGACCGCGCGCTGGCCAAAAACCGCGAAGATCGTTACGCCACCGCCGGAGAGCTGGCCCAAGGCCTGGCCGAAATCGTCCGCAAAGAAACCGCGCCCGCGCCGCGCGCGCCGCACGTCGTCGTTTGGCCGCCGATCATCGCCAAACCTACCGACCTCGGCTTTGAACGCTCCGGCCTGATGGGTCAATTGATTGGCTGGTTCAACAGCGCGTTTTACGTGGCGGGCGTTTCCACTTCCTACCAATTCCAACTGCTGCTGCGCGCCGAAGACGGCCACGGAACCTGTGTCTTCATGCATCATCCCAACGCCGAGGACACAGACTTCGGCTCGCTGATGCAACGCTGCCCCGCCGAACATCTGGCCGGACGCCGCCTGCGCTTTGAAGGCGAATTGGCCGCCCAAGACCTGACCCAATGGGCCGGCCTGTGGCTGCGCGTGGAAAGCGAAGACAAAAAGACGCTGATTTTTGAAAACATGTGCGACCGCCCAGTGCGCGGCACCACCGGCTGGCAACGCTACGCCATCGAAACCGACCTGCCCCCGGAAACCAAATGGCTGAATTACGGCGTCGTGCTTTCCGGCAAAGGCTTTTTGTGGGCGGACAACTTCCGCCTGACCTTCCTGGATGAATATGGCAACTGGCGCGACCTGGATCAGTTCGCCTGAAAAAATCCGACGGCGATTCCGCTGTTCGCGCGGTTGCGATACAGTTTCCGCCGGAGAAAAGCGCAATGAACAACGCAATCAACCCTTACCGCCAACGCGGAATGATTCTGAAACCGGATGAATTCTGTGGCCGCGTCCGCGAACTGCGAGAAGCCTTTGCCTTGATGAAAACCATGCAGAGCGTTTCAGTCGTCGGCCAACGACGCATCGGCAAATCCTCGTTTCTTCATCGTCTGGCCACGCCGCAAAACGGCGAATTGGATGCCGGCTTCACGGTTCATTACCTGGATTTGCAGCGCGTTTTTTCCGCGCGAGAATTTTATGCGCGCGCCTGCCGGAAGCTTGACCGCGAAGACGGCGAATCGCATTTGGATTTGGAAGAAGCCATTGGAGACCGCAAAGTCATTTTCTGCCTGGACGAATTCGAGCACGCCTACGAACACGACTTCGGCGGCGAATTTTTCGATGCGCTGCGCAGTTTGGCGCAAACCGGCAATCTGGCGCTGGTCGTCGCCACGCAAACCCCGCTCAACGAACTGCACGCGCAATTTCTGCAAGACACGGATGTCACGTCCAAGTTTCACAACATCTTCACCCGGCTGACTCTCGGCGAATTCACGCCCGAAGAAGCCCGGCAAATGGTCGCCAAACCGCACGGTAATCACCAATTCAGTGACGCCGAAATCAACGCCATTTTGGGAGTCGGCAAAATCCATCCTTATCATCTCAATTTGGCCTGTGCGGTTTTCTTCGACGCCAAACAAGATGGATCGCTGACGGGGGAAAGCATTCCGGCTCAAACCCTGGAACAATTGCGCATGCAGTTTCTGAATGAACTGGCGTTGACCGATT
>CAZRXE010001544.1:0-4541 GCA_964603695.1 uncultured Heliomicrobium sp. | reverse complement strand
ACAGGCTGATGACTGGAACTTACAAAGTTCTGATAGATATTAATTCGCCGCAGGGGCGTTCGTATTCGTCTCGCGATGGAAAGACCTTCACGCCCGTCAACGGAGGCAACGCGATGATTCGCGGCAGTTACGCGCTCAGTTGCGCCGCGCCGCAGGTCGCCTGCCCCAACATCACAGGCATCGCGCCGACCAACGCCGCCGCCGGCGCCACCGTCACCATCACGGGCACTGATCTGACCGGCGTCAACGCGGTGAAATTCAGCAACAACGTGGATGCAGCCAATTTCACTGTGGTCAACGCCACGACCATCACGGCGGAGGTTCCGGCCAATGCCGTGACCGGGCCGATCACCATCACCAAACAGAATTGCCCGGACGCGCAATCGGCCGCTTTCACCGTCAATCAACCCGTCGCCTGCCAGACGGTGACGAACATCAATCCGACCGCCGCCGCCATCAACACTGTCGTCACCATCACCGGCACGAATCTGTCGGGCGTGACCGACGTGATTTTCACTAATGGTCAGGGGGCGCAATTCAATGTGGTCAGCAACACCATGATTACGGCCACGGTTCCCGTCGGCGCGATGACCGGCCCGATTACGTTGAAAAAAGCGAGTTGCGCCGACGTGCAAACGGCCGGCTTCACAGTCCAGCCGCTGTGTCCGACTGTCGCGGGTTACACGCCGCAAAACGGCGCAATCGGCCAGGAAGTGACCATCACCGGCACGAACTTCACCACGGCGACCACTGTCGCTTTCGCGGCCAACGCGGCGGCAACGGTGATTTTTGACAGCGACACCCAAATCCGCGCGGTCGTTCCGGCCACTGCCGTCACCGGCCCGATCAAAGTCGGTCAGCCCGGCTGTCCGGACGCAACGGCGGGCACTTTCACCGTCACCACGCCTTGTCCGACGGCTGACAGCCTGAATCCGACGGGCGCGTCGGTGGGCGATGTCGTAACCATCACCGGCACCAATCTGACGGGCGTCACCGCCGTCAAATTCAACAACGGCATCAACGGCGCAACGGCCACATTCACGGTGGTGGACGCCGTAACCATCACCGCCACCGTTCCGGCGGGCGCGCTCAACGGCGCGATCACGTTGGAAAAAACCGGCTGCGCTCCGGCAAATTCGCCGCAATTCACCGTCATTGCGCCGCCCAATTGTCCAACCATCGCTGACATCACACCGAAGCTGGCTTCGGTGGGCGCGACCGTCACGCTGACCGGCACGAACTTCACTGGCGCAACACAAGTGTTGTTCAAAGGCCCCGCGCGACAGTTCATCTCGGCGACTTCCTTCAACGTGACGAGCGACACGACGATCACCGCCGAGGTTCCGTTCGGCGCGTCTTTCGGCCCGGTGCTGGTGCGCAAGACAGGCTGTACGGATGTCGGTAGCGCGAACTTCACGCCCTGCGGCAGCACGATCATTCTGGACATTGACGACGCCAGTTCGGAAGCCACGCAGGGCGGCGCGACGCATTACGTCAATCGCATCACGCCGCTGGCCTATCCCGCTACGATCTCGGCTGTCGGCATTCAGTTCAACGCCGATCCGAATCTCACGGCGGGAATGAACTTCACCTTGCTGGCGGCGGCGAACCCCAGCGGACTGGCCAATATCGGCACTCCCACGTTCCAGACCCAAACGAAGCAAATCACCTCGCTCGGCGGGTTTGACGTTTACACGCTGGACACGCCCATCACCATCACGAGCGGCGACTTTCTGGTCGGCTTCACAGGCTTGCCCGGCGCAGCGGCGTTCCCGCTGGACACCGGCGTTCCGCAAGGCCGTTCGTACCTGTCGCAAAACGGCACGACCTTCTTCTCGCTGGCCGGCAATCCGGGGCCGAACCTGCTGATTGACGCCCGCGTCAACGTTTCCTGCACTCCCGTCACCTGCCCGACCGTGACCAACTTCATGCCTGGGCTGGGCGGCGTCGGAACCGGAATCATCATTAACGGCACCGGCTTCACTGGCGTCACGGCGGTCAAATTCGCCAACAACGTGGACGCGGCCAATTTCACGGTGATGAGCGACACGGAACTTTCAGCCTTCGTGCCAGCAGGCGCGGTGACTGGGCCGATCACGCTTGTCAAACCCAATTGCCCCAACACGCAAACAGGCATTTTCAACATCTGTGCGGGCATCGTCATCACGCCGCCGACGTTGTCCAACGCCACCGTCGGCACGGCGTATAACGTCCAACTGACGGCCACGCCCACGCTGACCGTTATGCCGCAATGGACGCTAGGCCCAGGCGGGCCGCTGCCGCCGGGTTTGACGCTCAATCCGACAACCGGCGCTCTGAGCGGCACGCCAACTCAGGCCGGGACGTTTATGTTCAGCGTCAAATATGGCGAACCCTTCAACACCTGCAACGCCACACAGAACTACACGTTGACGGTGGAAGCGGCGGTCAATTGCCCGACCATCACACTGGTGACGCCCGGCTTGCTGCCCGGCAAGGTCGGCGCGCTTTACACCGGTTCGCTGACGGCAATGGGCGGCGTTGCGCCGCACACCTTCAGCTTGATGAGCGGAACCTTGCCCGCAGGCTTGACGCTGGCAACGGACGGCGCGCTGACCGGCACGCCAACGGCTCCCGGAACTTTTGGCGGCCTGGTCATCAAAGCCACCGACGCCAACAACTGTTCTGGAATAGCGACCTACTCCATCATCATCAATGTCGGCACCTGCCCGGACATCAAGGTCGGCGAATTCTTCCAACCGACGAGCGGCGCTGTCGGCACGGCTTACACTACGACCATTCCGGTTGACCCGCCGGGCACGTATACCTTCGCCGTGGCGAGCGGAACCTTGCCCGCTGGGCTGACGCTCAATCCGACGACCGGCGAAATCAGCGGCACGCCGACAACGGCGGGCGGCGGTTTCGTCATCATCACCGCCACCAATCCCGCATCGTGTATTGCCGGAAACAGCTTCGCCATCGAGGTCTGCGCAGCCACGACCATCACGCCGCCAACGCTGACAGGCGCGGTCGGCGTGCCTTACAACGGCACGTTCACCTCTGTTCCGGCAGTCACCGATCCGCTCTTCGGCGGCTGGAATGTGGTGGATGCGGCTGCGGGCGGCACTGGCCCCTTGCCGCCGGGTTTGACGCTTTCGCAAGCCGGCGTGCTGAGCGGCACTCCGACGATGGCAGGTTCATTCCCCGTCACGATCAATGTGCTGGTCGGCGGCCAATGCTCCAAGCAAATGAACCTGACGATGACCATCAACCCAGGCACTTGCCCGACAATCAACGTCAATCCGACGACGCTGACCGCCGGTCAGGAAAACGTCGCTTACAACGCCGCGATTACGGCGACACCGGCGGCGACCTACACCTTCACGGTGATCAACGGCGCATTGCCCGCCGGCCTGTCGCTTTCAACGGGCGGCGCGTTGAGCGGCACGCCGACCGCGACCGGAACCTTCACCTTCACGGTGGAAGCCAAGGACGCCAACAACTGCACGGGACAGCGACAATACGCGCTGACCATCAACCGCGTCTGCCCGACCATTCAGGTTGACGCCCCAGTGAACTCAACGCTCCCGGCTGGAAGTATGGGACAGGCTTACGCCCAGCAAACCTTCACGCAAACCGGCACGACGGCAACCGTGAATTGGAGCGTCAGCGCCGGAACCTTGCCGGGCGGTTTGGCTCTGGCTTCGGCCACAGGCTTGCTCAGCGGCACGCCGACGGCGACGGGCAATTTCGCATTCACCGTCCGAGCCACCGACGCCAACGGCTGCACGGGCGAACGGCAGTTCTCCATCCAAATCGGCACGACGACAGTTTGTCCGACAGTGGCCGGCATTACGCCGTCAACAGGGCCTGTGGGTTCAGTAGTCTCCATCACCGGCACCGGATTCACCGGCGTGACCGAAGTGAAATTCACCAATAACCTGACAGCGACATTGCAGGTGGTGAGCGACACTCAAATCAACGCCACGGTTCCAACCGGCGCAACCACAGGCCCGATCACCATCAGCAAGGCCGGTTGCAACAACCTGACAACGGCTGATTTCACGGTGGTGACCTGTCCGACAATCACAGTCAGTCCGAACAATTCGACGTTGACGGCGGGAACCACCGGCACTGCTTACGTCAATGCCAACCTGCCCTTCACGCAAACCGGCGGCGCGGGCGCAATCAACTGGACTGTCAGCGCGGGCACGCTGCCGAACGGTCTGTCGCTCAATGCCGGCACAGGCGCGCTGAGCGGCACGCCGATCACAGCGGGCGCTTTCACCTTCACCATTCGCGCCACCGACGCCAACAACTGCACCGGCGAACGCCAGTACATGTTGACGATCAATTCGGCAAACAACGGTTTGCAGTTCTTCCCGCTGCCGCAGCCTGTTCGCCTGCTCGAAACCCGCGCCGGCTTGACGGGCTGCACCACGCCCGGCGCAATCATCAATGCCGGCGGCACTTTCACTCTGCCGGCCAGAACGACTTGCGCTGGCATTCCCGCCGATGCCCAGGCCGTGACCGGTAACATCACCGTCGTGCCTTCGGGCGGA
>CAZRXE010001543.1:0-1588 GCA_964603695.1 uncultured Heliomicrobium sp. | reverse complement strand
GATAAACTCCCAACCCCACAGAGACCGTCAGCCCGGCATAAAATCCGCCGCGCTCGCCCGCCATCCAGCAACCGAAGTAGTAGACGATGATGACCAGCAGGATTGTCCCCAACGCCATCGGCAGCCGCGTGGCGAATTGCGTGAAGCCGAACACGCTGTAAGAAGCGGCGGTCAGCCAATACATCAGCGGCGCTTTTTCCAGATAACGAATGCCGTTGATGTGCAGCGTCACCCAATCGCCGCGCTCGACCATTTCGCGCGCGGCTTCGGCGTGCGCGGCGTCTGCGTCGTCTTGCAAGGACGGGTTCCAGGCACTTCCGATATAGACCACCGCCGTCAAGACAATTAGCAGCGCCAGCGCGCGAGCGCGAAATTGCTTTGGTTTCAGTTCGGAGTTGTTCATCTGATGACAATGAGTGTAATAAATAGGAGCGCCGGGAATATAGCAGCGGCTTCGATTGAGGATCAAATTCTCCATTCACAAAGATCAAACCTTCATGTTCACTCTGCTTTATTACGCTCTATTGTGCTGGCTGGCTGTGATGACAACCGGCGGCGCGGCTTACTGTCTGATTGCGCTGTTTTCCGTCCGCAGGTTGCGGCGGCGAATGCAGGCCGCTTCGACGGCGACGGTTCCCACGCCGCCGATGAGTTTGCTGAAACCCCTGCGCGGCGCTGAAGCCGGATTGGAAGAGTATCTGACGACCTTCTTTCAACAGGATTACGCTGTCTATGAAATTCTCTTTGCCGTCCGTGAAGAACGCGACCCGGCGGTGGCCGTGGTCAATCGGTTGCGGCGGCAATTCCCGGCGGTTCCAGTCAAACTGTTGCTGACTGGGCAGCCGCCTTACGCCAACGCCAAAGTCTACAGTATGGAAAAAATGGCCGAAGCCGCTGCGCATTCGCTGCTGATTATCACGGACAGCGATGCTTCGGTTGCGCCGGATTACCTGCAAGCGATGGCGCGCGAATTCGCTTCGCCCAAAGTCGGCGCGGTGACGAATTTGTATCGCGGCGTGCCGGGCCGGGATTTCTGGTCGCGGCTGGAAGCCCTGGGCATGAGTACGGAATTTATGGCCGGCGTGGTGGTCGCCGAACGAATGGAAGGCATGAAATTCGCGCTCGGCCCTTCAATGGCCATCAGCAAAGAGTGCTTGCAGGCCATCGGCGGATTCGCGGCGATGGCCGATTATCTGGCCGATGATTTCGTGCTGGGGCATTGGTCGGCGGAGGCTGGCTACGAAGTGCGGCTTTCGGCGCACGTCATCAATCATCACGCCTCAACCGTGGGTTTTCTGGAAACTTTCAAACACAGGCTGCGCTGGAATCGCAGTTCGCGCTATTCGCGGCCTTCAGGTTATTACGGCCAGGGCTTCACGTATTTTTTGCCGTGGACAATTCTGTTGTTTCTGTTTGTGCCCGCCGTCTGGAGTCTAACCGCGCTGCTCTCCGTGCTGACGCTACGCGGTTGGTTGGCAGTGGAATTGGGTTTGAAGCTGCTGGGCGACAACGCAGTGCCCGGCAATTTGTGGCTGGTTCCGTTGCAGGATGCGATCAGTTTCGCGACGTGGCTGGGCGGACTGAAAGG
>CAZRXE010001542.1:0-2054 GCA_964603695.1 uncultured Heliomicrobium sp. | reverse complement strand
GACAGGCTAAAGCCCGTCCCACGTTTTCATTATTTCCGGGAACTGTAGACAGATGTCTATTACTCCCGTGCAAATTTCGCGAAGTACTCCTTGAACGCCAGCGGTTCCAGCGCCGCCGCTTTGGCTAATGCTTCGACCCAGACTTCGTCTTGAAAGTCCTTCGTGTTCAAACGAACCATGTAATCGCGCGCTACTTGATAGCTCTCCGTCGTCACATCCACCATACGCTGTTTGCCGTGATTGATACTGTTGTCGAGGATTTCGCTCAACGGGACCGGGCGGAATTCGCCGTTCTGCATAGTGACCATCGCCGACGACCCGCCGGCTTGCAAATAGCGCACGGCGGCAAAGCCGAGGTCGCGCGCCAGTTCCGCTTCGTAAGGAATCGGCGGGGCGCAGCGCAATTCGTAGCCGATGGTTTTGTCCACCACTGTTACTTTCACGTCGCGCGCGGTCAAACGGCGCGTGACTTCGGTTTTGACTTTGTAGGCGAGATTGATCTCCGACACGCGGACGTTGCCCTGCGCGTCGCGGCTGGCGCTGGCGACTTCGGATTGGACGAACAATTCCGACAGGGCTTCCGAAAGCAGAATGACGCCGTGGTTTTTGCCCATCGCGCGGCGCTTAATGATCGAACCCTCGACGATGTCGCAAATGTCGCTGAGCGAAATCGGCGTTTTCGGAAATTCTTCTGGAATGATGGTGCAGGTGGCGCTGGCCGCCACGCCAATGCCCAGTGTCAGATGTCCTGTTGGGCGTCCCATTGTCGCGCAGATGTACCAACGACCTGTGGTTTTGGCATCTTCCATCAGGCTTTCGACAATGCCCACGCCGATTTGCCGCGCAGTTTCATAGCCGAGCGAGGCCACGCTTTCAGGCAGCGGCAGATCGTTGTCCACGCTCTTGGGGACTTGCACGACTTTGACTCCGCCATGTTCGATGGCCAACGCGCTGGCCACTATGTCGTCGCCGCCGATCACGACCAGAGCTTCGATTTCCAGTTTCTTCAAAGCGGCGATGGTGTTTTCCAGCGCCACCGGATTGAAGGCGACGGAGGTTCGCGACGTGCCCAGAATTGCGCCGCCGTCGAAATGAATGCGGGAGACTTCATCCACGGTCAATTCGTGTTTTTCGTCCGTATATCGCTGCGTCAGCCATTCCAATCCGTCGTGAATACCGATGGCCGTGCAGCCGTGTTTCATTGCTTCGAGCGCCGCCGCCGCAATCGCGCCGTTTACGCCAGGCGCGGGGCCGCCGCCGACTAAAATGCCAAGTTTTTTGATTGCCATATTTTTGGTGGTTGGTGGTTGGTGGTTGGTGGTTGGTGGCGGGAATCAACCAGCCGCCAATCACCAATTACCAACCACTGCTTTATGCAAACCTCTTCTTCAATTCTTCAACCGACAGATTGCCGGCATGCGCTAATTTTTCAGCCCAGTCGGTGTTCTCGAAATCGGTGTAATCCAGCCGCAGCATGTATTCGCGGGCCACGCGGTAAGTTTCGCTGTTGATGTCCACGTTGCGAACGCGGGTTTTGCCCGTGTTCGGATCGCGAATATCGTCAAACAACAGTGGAACCAGCCGTCCGTTTTGCACGCTGACCATTGCGCCCGATCCGCCATTGAGCAAAAAGCGAATTGCGGAATTGCCCAGTTCGCGGCAGTAAGCCATATCGAAAGGAATCGGGTCGCAGCAACGCAACTCGTAGCCGACGTTTTTGTTGCTGATGGAAACGTTGATCCCGCGTTTGCGGAAGCGTTCTTCCAACTCGAATTTGACGATGCGCGCCAGATCGAATTCGGCAAAGCGTATATGGCCGTGTTCGTCGCGTTCCACGTCTTCCAGGTCGTTCATCTCGTTCGGATCGAGCTTTTCGATCAAACCTTCGGCCAGCACTATGACGCCGTAATGGCGACCGGTTGCGCGGCGCTTGATGATGGTTCCTTCCAGAATGTCGCAGATATGCGAAAAGGGGACTGTTTCGTTTTGGAATTCCTCGCGAATCAGGGTGACGGTGGCACCGGCGGCTTTGCCTATGCCGAGCGCCAGATGGC